>NZ_JBHXRU010000016.1:11953-86083 GCF_042716255.1 Streptomyces sp. NPDC058662
TTTTTCTACTCCCGAGCCCCGCCGCCACCCCCCGGCGACGACTTTTGTGCGGGTTTCCCCCCCGAAGGGCCACCCCCCCCACTCTCGGCTTGCGCTCCCCAACTGGGGAGCCTGCGGCTTTGGGCGCACCAACGACGGACCCAACCCGTCAATTCGCGCACATTTACAGAAAAGCGACGCCGAGAATGGGCCCTCCAGTCGACGAACTCGGCCTACGCGGTATGGATCGACCTGTGATCACCTGGGAGGCCCGCAGGCGGCCACTGGTGGCCTTTTCGGCTGCCGAGTCGCCCTTCGGCTACGGGAAATGGGGGACTCGGGAGTCGAAGCGGCCGCGGTGACACGGGGTGCCCGCGTCGAGGCGGCCACGTGCACCCCGGAGTCCTTTGGTGGGCAAGCCTCCGCCCTCGCCCCTTCGGGGACTGGGCAAGCCTTTGGGCAAGCCGCCCTGAGGAGGGTGGGTGGAGATTCCCACCATCCGGTGGGACGCGGCCGCTCACCCGCCAGCCCTCTGCGGCCGGTGCGCGCCACGACCTGCTTCAGGAAGGCCCGTCCATGCCCGGACGTCGAAACCCGACCCGCACCCCCGCCCGGCGACGGCCACGACGAGGACGCCGACCCGTGCACCGCCGCAGAGGAGGGGCCGCCGTCGATGCCGCCGGCCTCCTCGCGGCCGCCGCGTTCGTGTCCGTCCTCGTCCCGCAAGCCCGGCAGTGGCTTCAGCTCCACGGCGCCGACATCGCCGCCGTCACCGTCGCGGTCCTGGCCGCCGGAGCGCTGACGCTTCTGCTCGTGAAGGCCGCGCGGCGTGGCGCCTCCGCATGGACCGCCCGTCGCCGGCGACCGGAGGGCTGGGACATCCGCTTCCTGGACGGCCTGCATCACAGCCAGTTCGAGGAAGCCGTACGGGACCTGATGCGCCGCGACGGTGCCCATGACGCCGTCCGGGTGGGCGGCGCCGGAGACAACGGCGCCGACGTCAAGGGGACCGACCCGGCAGGCCGCCGCTGGGTCATCCAGTGCAAGCACCGCCGCGACGGCGCGGCCGGGGCCGCAGTCGGGACCCCGGACCTTCACGTCCTCAACGGAACCGGCCGCCCCGTACACCGTGGCGACGTAGTCGTCCTCGTCACCAACGGCCGGTTCAGCGCTCCAGCGGTGCAGTTCGCCCGAAGTCAGCGACTGCACCTGGTGGACCGCGGCCTCCTGAACACGGGGGCCACTGGCTCCTCTCCCCTCTGGGAACTCCTTCAGCACCTTCCGGCGCCGCGGCGTACCCACCCATTGCCGGGCAGGACTCGTCGGCTTCACTCCTGACCGACGATGTCGGCCGAGCCTCCGGAAGCGCCTCGCCGGTGAGCCCCAAATCGGCGGCCTCGCAGGGCTGCAGAGTACGAACGGCGCCGTATCCCTAACCAAGAGGATCTTGGGCATTTCGACACGCTCGGCAAGGTTGCCGTTAACTCACCCGCTGGCCGATGAACGTCAACCGAGTCGTGAAGACCGTGGCCTTGTGGTGGCTGCCGAGGACCGGGTCGGCGGGGTAGAGGTCGCTTCCGAGGCGCTGTTGTGGGCCACGAGCTTGGCTGGGGCGGAGGGTAGAGCGCTCGTCCGGAGTACGAGTTCGCCGTGGTGTGACAGCGGTGGTCCACCGCCCGCCTAGGGAGTTCATTACGGCGTAATACCGGTCCGGGTTCGGCCGGCCAGGTGACTTCAAGGTCTCGGATCGGCATTTACTAACATGTCGAGTCCACGCTTGATCTTGTGCGTTAGTAAGGTATCGCCCATGACAACGCCCTCCGACGGCGACACTCGCGAGAAGGTCGTCTCCAAACTCACCACTTCGATGCAGCGTGACCTGAGAGTTCGCGCCGCGCAGCACGGCATCGACATGCAGCACGCGGTCGAGGCTGGCATCGACGCTTGGCGCGCGCTCGGCGCCAACCTCCCCTCCATCGAGACAACCGGCGCAAGGTCATTCTCGACCTGGCTTCCCCCCGAGCAGTGGGAAGACTTCCGCTCTGACTGCGCTGCACGCGGTGTGTCCCTCATCCAGGGCCTCTCTCAGTCGGTGCAGGTGTGGTTGGACAAGAACCCGGCTCCCGACATCAAGCGTCCTGTGGTCGTGAAGCGGCGCATCGTGTGCAACCAGAAGGGCGGGGTCGGCAAGACGGCGATCACGGCCGGAGTGGGCCAGGCACTCGCCGAGGACTCGGACCAGCTGCACCGGGTACGCATCTCCAAGGCCCTCGCGGCGCTGCTCAGGGAGGACCAGGAGCCGTCCCTGCTGGAGTACGAGGACCTCCCGGGGCTCGGCCTTCGGGTGCTGCTCGTCGACTTCGACCCGCAGTGCCACCTGACCAAGCAGCTCGGCCTGACTCCACTCCCCCTCGACGGTGACAGCCTCACCAAGCACATGGCGGGCGAGGCCAAGGGCCCCCTCGCTGACCTCGTCGTCGAGGTCAGCGATGACCGCTTCGGCGGGCGGCTCCACCTGCTTCCCGCGTGCACCGATGCCTTCCTCCTCGACGTCAAGCTGTCGGGGGTACGGGCACGCGAGGCCGCGCTGGAGCGGGCACTTGCTCCTCTCGAAGCCGACTACGACGCCGTCCTGGTGGACTGCCCGCCCAGCCTGGGTCTCAGCATGGACGCAGCCGCCTACTACGGCCGCCGCCGCCAGGGTGAGGAGCCCGGCAACTCGGGGATCCTGGTCGTCGTCCAGGCCGAGGACAGTTCCGCCGACGCCTACGACCTCCTCACTTCACAGATCGAGGATCTGCGCAGCGACATGGCCCTGGAACTTGAGTATCTCGGCATCGTGGTCAACCACTACGACGCCCGCCGCGGTTACATCGCCACCTCTTCCCTCCAGAGCTGGATGGACCTCAAGGACCCACGGGTCGTCGGCGTGATCGGCGACCTGAAGGAACAGAAGGAAGCGGTGCGCGTCAAGCAGCCCTTGCTGGCGTACGCACCAAACTGCGACCAGGCGGTGGCCATGCGGGCCCTGGCACGGGAGATTTCATGAGTAAGGCGTCCGCTCTCGGGACGGGCAGCTCGTTCCGGCAGGCCCAGTCCATCAGCCCTCGCCGGGCCGCGATCGACGCAGCGACCTCGGCCCCCACCGACGGGGCCCTGCCCACGGTCAAGCTCCCCGTTTCCTTGATCAGCCTGAACCCGCTCAACCCAAGGTCCTCACTGGGTGACCTGACGGATCTCGCCAAGAGCCTGCGCGACCACGGGCAGAAGACCGCCATCAGCATCATGTCCCGTCTCGCCTACCTTGAGGCCAACCCCGAGCTGGCGGAGGAACTGGAGAAGGGCACGAAGTACGTTGCCATCGACGGCAACTCCCGGCTCGCGGCCGCCCGTGAGGCCGGCTTCGAAGAGGTCAAGGTGATGCTGGACGAGGACCTCGGCAGCAACCCGGACGAGATCCTGGAATCCGCACTCGTCGCCAACGTCCACCGCCAGGACCTGGGCCACCTCGACGAGGCACGTGCACTCCAGCAGCTGCTCGCCGTGCACGGGACTCAGGAAGCGCTCGCCGCCCGCCTCCACCGCTCCCAGGGATGGATCTCCCAACGCCTTGCCCTGCTCGGGCTCACTCCCGAGCTGAAGCAGAAGCTTCAGACGGGCCAGGAGCCGGCGGAACTTCTCCGCCAGGTCGGGCGTAAGAAGCCGGAGGAGCAGGCAAGCCAGCTCCAACTGCTGAAGGAACAGCGGGCCAAGAAGAAGGTCATTCGTCAGGCCGAGCCTCCGAAGACGCCGGAGCCGGTGACCCCTCCGACGTCGTCAGCAAAGCCGGCCCCCGTGACGCGACCCCCCGCCGTCACGCGCGAGGACCCCGTCGTCGCGGCGGCGTCCCCCGAGGAGCGGCAGAAGACGCTCGGCCGGTACCTGAAGCTCGTCGGCGGACCTGAGGTCTTCGTCGCGGACCTGGTGGAGTCCTGTACCACCGAGTACCGGCAGCAGCTTGCCGAGCTGCTCTTGAACGACCTGTAGACCCAGGACACGGGCGGGCTGACGGCGCTCCCCCAAACGCGCGTTGCCCAGGCGGCGCCCGCCCGACCCGGCCCATTACGCCGTAATAAGCGGGACGGACGAACCTGGCTGCCGACCGACCCAGCATTACGACGTAATACGGCGGCCACTCCCCCATCAGCGGCCGGGTCCAACATCCATTCGAGGTAAATCCCCTGACTGCACAAACTCCTGATGCAAGGGTGGCCTCAACGACAACGCGAGGAACGAGGGATCAAGGCCAGTGGCGCAGCTACAGCTGACTCGTACGCACCGGATACTCATCGGCGTCGTCGTCGCCGGAGCCGTGGTCATCGCGGGGATCGGGTTCGCGGGCTCGTACACCGCGGTGCGCGCGCTCGCCGAGACGAAGGGCTTCGGCGACTTCTCCCTGGTGTTCCCGATCGGCATCGACGCAGGCATCTGCGTATGCCTGGCGCTCGACCTCCTGCTGACCTGGATCCGCATCCCGTTCCCCCTCCTGCGCCAGACCGCGTGGCTCCTCACCGCCGCAACGATCGCGTTCAACGGCGCGGCCGCCTGGCCAGACCCGCTCGGCGTCGGCATGCACGCCGTCATCCCGGTCCTCTTCGTCGTCACCGTCGAGGCGGCCCGGCACGCCGTGGGCCGGATCGCGGACATCACCGCCGACCGGCACATGGAGGGCGTCCGCATCACCCGCTGGATCCTGTCTCCGGTGCCCACATTCAAGCTGTGGCGCCGGATGAAGCTCTGGGAACTGCGGTCGTACGAGCAGGCCGTCGGGATGGAGCAGGACCGGCTGATCTACCAGGCGCGGCTCCAGGCCCGGTACGGGCGGGCGTGGCGCCGCAAAGCCCCGGTGGAGGCCCTGATGCCGCTGCGCCTGGCCCGCATCGGCGTGCCACTCGCGCAGACCGCCTCAGCGGGACTGACCGCAGCCGGCCTGAGCCCGGTCTTGCTCTCCCGCCCCGAGCCCGAGCCCGCATCCGTGCCTGAGTCCGCCGCCGAGCCCGAACTGGCCGCCTCGGTCGATGTTCCCGAACTGCTCCCGGCCGCCGAGCCCCGTGCTGAGGATGCCGCTGCCCGAGAAGCGGAATCGGCGGCCGAGCCCGCGGCTGCAACTCCCGACGCCCGGGACGAGATGCCCGCGCCCGACCTCGTCGACCTGACCCAGGCCGCGCGGGACTGCATGGCGCAGTACGGCGCGGTCCCGTCCGCGGAGACTTTCGCGGCGTACCTCGCGCGGGACTACGGCCTGACCGACCAGCACACGGGAGGCCTGCTTCCCGACGTCCTGCTGGAGCCGGTGCTCGCCGAGCTCCAGGCGGCGGAGCTCGAAGCGGCCGCGCACGCGCCCTCCGTACCGGCGGTCGAGGAGTCGGTGACCGACGCGCCGGCTGCCCCGGCGCCGGTGTACGAGGAGCAGCTGCCCGGGGCGGGGGAGCCGCACCCCTTCTTCGGGGAACAGGGCGGCCTTCGCAGCCTGTCGGAACCGCCGGTCGAGCCAGCGCGAGGGCCCGCCGGAGCGGTACCCGCGCCGACGGCCTCCGTGGCCGATGCCGGCCCGGCCGTACCTGCGGGCCGTTCCTTCGAGCAGCCCGTCCTCGCGGCGCCAGCGGGCGCGGACGGACAGGACTGGGTGGCCGAGGTGACCGCGTCCGGTGAGGCGACCGCGCGGGTGCCGAAGCAGCAGACCGGCGAGGAGTCGGCCGAGGTGGACCCGATTCAGCGCGATATCGAGCTGGTGGCCTCCTGGCTGGTGGAGGCCGAAGAGACTGGGAAGCGGTTGTCGGGAGCTGAGGTTGCCCGGCGCCTGGAGGTCTCACCCAAGACGGGCCAGCGCCGCGTGCTTGATGCCCAGACGTACCTTGAGGAGCAGCGTCGGCAGCAGGGCCGGGCGCACCTCCGCTCCGTCGGCAGCAGCTGACCGTTCCGGTTATGGCCCGGTGACCGGTCATCGGTCACCGCCACCGACCGGTTCGGGCAGCCGTCCCGCCGTGACCGATCGGCGTGACCGATCCCGCGACCGGTGCCGTGACCGGTCACCGAACCCGCCCGTGACCGATCCCGGGCCCGGTGAGCGGTGACCGATCCGGGCCCCATCGGTCACCGGTCATGACCGGTTCGCGGCCATCGGTCACCCGTTCGCCGCGACCTCGCACCCGCCTCCTGGGCAAGCCTTGGCGGCACAAACCCGATGCTTGCCCACCCCCCAGGGAGGCTTGCCCAGAGTTGCATGGACCGGTCACGAGGGGGCTTGCCCAACCCCCTACCAGGCTTGCCCAATCGGTCACGGGAGGCTTGCCCAGCTAGAGGGCAAGCCTCCGATCTGCGCTTTAGGGCTGTGGGCAAGCCTTCGGGCAAGCCGGTCTGAGGAGTGTGTACGGCACGAGATCCGAAAGGAGACGTGCCGTGCACGACGCTTCGCACCCCGCCGCCGGCGGCGGGTACTTCGACCGGCTGGACGCCGACTGGGCCGCGCTGTGCGCGGACCCCGCCGTGCGCCAGGCGGTGACCGACTGGGTGACCGATGGCCACCTGATCGACGGCATCGCCGCCGTGACCGATTCCTGGTCCGGCTCTCTGACGCCCGAGCAGCTCCTGGCCGCGCTCCGCCCGACGGCCGACGGCGTGACCGATGAGCTGACCGACGCCGTCCTGCGGGCCCTCCTCCAGCGCGCCGCCGGCCGTGACCGATCGGCGGTCCTCGCCGGCCGCGTCATCGTCCAGGCGATGCTCCCCGCTGTCTTCCGCATCACCCGCGGCCAGGTCCGCGCGACCGGCGGCCGCACTCGCGACGCAGTCGGTCACGTGACCGTGGCCGCCCTCTACGAAGTGGCCCGCGCCGGCCACATCCACCTCCGCCCCGGACGGCCCGCCGCCAACCTGACGCTCGACACCTTGCGCCGGGTCCTGGCCGAGCTCGCCGCCGAGCAGGGCCTGGCGGGGGAGGACCTCGCGGCCGCTGAGCAGCTCGCCGACCGGGCGCCGGGCCCCTACGAGATCGCCCGCGCCCGCACCGTGCGCGCGGCCGCCGCGGAAGCCGGCCTCCACACCGGTCCGGTCGGCGACGCCGAAACCGCTCCGGCCCGGCTGGAGCTCCTGGAGCTCCTCCTGGACGCGGTGCGCGACGGCGCTCTTACGACCGCGGACGCGCAGGCGCTGGCCTGGCACCACATCAGCGGCGGCATCCCGGACGCCGAGGCCGCCGCCCGCGCCGGGACCACCCCCAGCGCCTGGCAGCGCCGGCGCTCGCGGGCCCTGGCCCGCCTCACAGCATCCCTCCAGCCCGAGGCCGCGGCATGAACCGGACCACCGCCCCGGCCACCGTCCGCTCCCCCCTTTGGAGAAGCGTCTTGACCACACCCGCCGCCGCGACGTCGCTGGACGCGGACGAGGAGCGCGTCACCCGCGCCCAGCGTCTGCTCATCCACCTCGGCGCCGCCCTCGTCGCCCGCCCCTTCGACACCGGCACCCACGAGAAGCTCCGCGCCTTCCTCGACGAGGACGCCGAGCCCGTCCTCGCCTCGCTCGCCGCACTCAGCCGCCGACCCGAAGCGGAACTCCGCACCCGGATCGCGGAGCTGGCCGGCCACACCCTGCGCTCGGCCGGAGGCGCGGCATGAGCCCCGCCCTCACCGGCCGCCGGAAGCCGGTCACACCGGCCGACCCGCAGCCGCCCGCTATCCAGGAGACCGAGGCCGTCCAGGAGGCCGGATGGGTCGGCGGATGGTCGACCGGCGCCCAGGCCAACTCGGCCGCGCTGATCCGCTGGATCGTCTGGAGCCTGATCGCGCTCGGCCCCCTGCTGGGCGCGCTCGCCTACCTCTCGGTGCCCGCCACGTCCGCGGCCCCGGCGCCGAAGACCGCCCCGTCCGCCCCGTCCGCGAGCGGCGGCCAGGGCGCGGCGGGCTTCGCCAGCCTCTTCGTTGCCGCCTACCTGTCCGCCGGGCGCGGCGACGAGCTCAAGCTCGCCGCCTACTACCCGCCGGCCGCCAGCATGCAGCTCGACGGAGTCTCCGGCCAGCACCGGGGCGAGCAGCTGACCGTCGTGCGGCTGCGCCAGACCGACACCTCGGTCTGGGCGGTCACGGTCGCTGCCCGCGTCGCCGGCGCACAGCCGTCGCCGGCGCCGTCCCCGCAGCCGGGCGCATCCCCGTCTCAGTCGGCCGACGCGGTGCGCTACTTCCAGGTGCCCGTGGCCACGGCGCCCGGCGCCGGGGGAGCGACCGCGTACACCGCGCTCGCGCTGCCGGCCGAGGTCGCCGCACCCGAGCGGGCCAAGACGCCGGAGTTGGTCTACGGCGCGATGCGCCCGGCGCTGCCGACCGACCCGCGCACCCAGGCGGTCACCAGCTTCCTGTCCGCCTACCTCACGAAGGCCGGTGCCGAGCTCGACCGCTACCTCGCTCCAGGCACCCGCCTGGCCGCTCCGTCCCCGGCCCCGTACTCGGGTGTCGCGGTGGACCAGTTCGCCGTCGAGGGCGAGACCGGCGGCGAGCCGGTCGTCTCGGTCCCCGGCGACGGCACCACCCTGCGCCTGCTCGTCACCCTTCGGGCGACCGGCCAGGACGGGGTGCGGATGCCGCTCACCTACGCCCTGACCCTCAAGGCCCGCGCCGGCCGCTGGGAGATCGCCAGCCTTGACGGCGCCCCCGCCCTCACCTCACCGACTCCGGCCCCGGCCGCCTCTGGCGCTCCGGGTCCGGCACCCACCCCCACCGCATAAGAGGAGCACCGTCATGCACGACACCATCACGCTGGCCGCGGGCTGGATCGAGACCGGCACCGGCCTCGGCACCGACATCAAGGGCCTCATCTTCGACGTGGCCATCCCGGCACTGTGCGGGATCTTCGTCGTGGTCGTGGGCTGGAAGACGAAGGCACCCGGCCCGACGATCATGGCCGTCATCTTCGCGGCGATCGTCTGGGGCCTGTCCGCCAACATGGGCGCCCTCAAGAACAAGACCACCGAAGACATCGTCCAGTACCAGGGCGGCCCCAACGCCGTCCGGAGTGACCAGTGACCGAGGCCGCCGCCCATGGCGGCGAGCTCGACTTCGAGCTGATCGGCCGCTGCTACACCAAGGCCCGGCGCGCGCCGCTCGTCCACGGGGTGATCCGGGACGTCAACGGCGGCCGGGGGATCCGGCTGCCCGGCGGCCCCTACACCCTGACCCAGCTTGCCGGGATCGTCGCCACCGTCGCCGCCCTGATCCTGACCCGCCCGGTGTGGGGCGGCCACGGCTGGCTCGACGTCGCAGCCCTCCTGGTCCTCCCTGCGGTGGTGGCGTTCGTGCTGCGCCACCTCCACATCGACGGCCGCAACCCCGCGGCCGCCCTGCTGAGCATCGCCCTGATGCTGGCCGCGCCCCGGCGCGGCCAGCTCCGCGGCCGCGCCTACCGGCCGGCCCGCCCCACCCGCGGCGACACCCGCATCCACCTGCCCGCCGACGAACAGGCCGCCGACGCGACTGCCCGGGCGATCACTGAGGCCCCCGCCCTGGAGCACCGACCGCAGCTGGCCCGGCCCCGGCCGGGGGTACCCGCCGCCGCTTCAAGGGCGCCCGCAGGGCCTTCGGCGCCCGCCGCGCCGGTGGCCTCGGGCGTGCAGGCCCTGCTCGCCCGACGCGCGCCCACCACTCGTACCTGACTGGAGAACTGACGATGCGCCTGCCGATCCGGCACGTCCAGCAGAACCTGATCTTCACCACCCACGGCACCGTCTGGGCGGTGTGGCGCGTTGCTGCGACCAACTACTCCCACGCCCCGGCCGCCGTGAAGCGCCGTCGTCTCAAGGCTCTGGAGGGCCTGTTCAAGGCGATGACCGGCGAGCCGATGCTGCTGTCGCTGTGCCCGCAGATCGACCCGACCGCGGTGGTGCGCGCCATGGTCGACGACATCGACCTGGAGCGCGCGCCCCGTTACGAGAGCCTGGGGCACGCGGTCCTGGACCAGCTGGAGACGATGGAGCTGACGGGCCGCACCGACTGGCTCGCGCTCCCGCTGCCTCCGCTGTCGCAGAAGGACGCGGTGATGTCCGCGTTCCGGGCGGCGCGGGCGGAGGTCTCCCTGCAGCTCGGCCTGATGCCCGCGCTCGTCACCGATGCGGAGGTGCAGCGGCGCCTGGAGCAGGCTCAGCGGATCCAGGCCCAGTGGCCGACCGGCGTCTCGATGCGGCCGGCGTCCGAGGCGGAGATCCTGTGGATCTACGGCCACTCCGCGCGGCGCGGCCTCGCCGAACCGTTCCTCCCGGACGGCACTGAGACCCCGGTCCGCGGCCGGGGCCGGAACGTCGCGGCGCTGGGGGAGATCCTCGTCGGCGAGGGCGGTGCCGACTTCAACACGGGCCCCGCGCTGCCCGCCAACCCGTTCACGCGTCGCTTCCTCCAGGTCTCCAGCGAGTGGGGTGACTCCTACCAGGCGCTCCTGGCCCTTTCCGAGATGCCGGAGGCGTTTGCCCTCCCGGGCGCGGCCTACCTTCAGCAGCTCGACGACCTGGCCTACCCCGTCGACTGGACCGCGCGTCTGGTCATCGTCCCCGGCTCGAAGGCCGAGCCGAAGGTCCGCAAGCGCGCCCGCCACCTCAAGGCGCAGGCCGCCGAATACGAGGGCGACCCGGCCGGCCCGCCCGCAGCCGTCGCCCGCAACCAGGCCGACAACGAGGAGTACCACGAGAGGCTCACAGCGAACCGGCGCGAGGTCGAGATCCGAGCCATGGTCACCCTCGCCGTCTGGGGCAACAGCCCCGACGACGCCATGGACCGGGCCGCAGCTCTCGCTTCCGACTTCGGGGCCACCGACTACACCTTCTCCCGGCCCGCCGGCGAACAGGCCAGCCTGTGGCAGGCGATGCTGCCCGGCTGCCGCACCCCCCACGTCATGGCCGGCTACGCGCAGATCCTCCTCGCACGGGACTTCGCGATGGCCATGCCCTGGTGCGGCTCCCAGCTCGGCGACGAGCGCGGCGGCCTCTACGGCCTCCAGGTAGCTTCCGGCGGCGCCCGCCCCGTCCTGATCGACCCCGCCCGCGGCCCCCGCGAGAACGCGAGCGCGTCTATGGCGTGGCTCGGCGAGCTCGGCGCCGGCAAGTCCGTCGGCATGAAGGGCGCCGTCTACAACGTCCTGGCCCGCGGCCACCAGCTCGGCCGGCCCGGCAGCCGCGGCCGCGCCGTGATCGTCGACCGCACCACCGACCAGGAATGGGCGCGGTTCGCGAAGGCCTGCCCTGGCACCACGCAGCTGATCCGCATCGACCACACCGCCGAGGTCTCCCTCGACCCGCTGCGCCTCTACAGGGAGAGCAGCCCCGAGGTCGCGGCCCGCTTCACCGAGTCCTTCCTCACCCTGCTGCTCGGGGTCCGGCCGATGGACCTCGAAGGCGTCGCCCTGTCCGAGGCCGTGCAGGCCGTCCTGGCCCGGCCTGAGCCGTCGATGCGCGCCCTGATGGACGAGCTCACCGCACGCGGCGCCGGGGACGCGGCCGCTCACGGCCTGGCCCGCAAGCTCGCCTCGGTCGCCCGCAAGGACCTGGCGAGGGTCGTCTTCGACGAGACGCTGCCGGTCGTCGACACCCACCGCGCGGACTCCGTCGTCTTCCTGGTGTCCTCGCTCGCCCTGCCGAAGAAGTCCGAGCTCGCGAGCGAGCACCGGATCCAGCGCCTGGAGTTCGAGAAGGTCCTGGGCCGGGCGCTGATGTACCTGATCGCCGCCGTCTCGCGCGAGACCGCGATGCGCTCGCGGGACGAGTTCGCGGTCACGGTCTTCGACGAGTGCTGGTGGCTCACCTCCAGCGACGAGGGCCTGGAGCTGCTGCTGGAGCTGCTGCGCGACGGCCGCAAGCGCAATGCGGCCGCGTACGTCGGCAGCCACGACGCCGACGACATCGGCCCGGCCGACAGCGAGAAGGGAATGATCGTCCGCGGCCTCATCCCGCACCGGTTTGTCTTCCGGCAGACCAGCCGCCCCCTTGCCGCGCGCAGCCTCGAATTCCTCGGCGTGGACTCCACCGACACCGACCTCCTGGACCTGGTGACCGGCGGCCTCTCACCGCTCGGCCTGCCCGAGGACCAGCGCCGGGCCCGGGCGGGGGAGTGCCTCTACCGCGACCTGGCCGGCCGCATCGGTCTGATGCGGGTCCTCATCCCCCGGGACCGGGCGATCGAGCGCGTCATCCACACCACCCCGACCAGCCAGCAGGTGGCGGCATGAGAACCCTGCGCGCCCCGTTCAAGCGGCTGCGGCTGCTCGGAAAAGCCCGCCTGCGCCTTGCCCTGCTTGTGGCGGCGCTCGCCGCGACCGCGTTCACCATGCTCACCTCGCTGCCGGCCCTCGCCGAGCCGAGCCCGTCCGCGACTCCGGCGCCCACCAGCCCGCCGGTGACCAACCCCCTCGGACCGCCCACAGCCGGTACGCGTACGCCCACCCCGGAAGAGCTCGCCGAGATCGAGAAGATCATCGCCGACCTCAACAAGCGGTTCACCGACAACATGCAGGAAGCCTTCCTCAAGGCGGAGGAGGAGCGGCTGCGCAAGTTGCTGCCGGACGAGGGCGGCGTCCTGGCCGTCTTCAACGTCACCGACGAGCGGAACCTGCCGATCTCGGCATACACCGTCAAGAGCGACACCGGTGGGCTGATGGACTGGGACCTCGGGATCCAGAACCTGATCACCGAGCTGGCTTTCATGATCACCAAGTGGGTCATCGCGTTCTGCTGCTGGCTCATTTTCTGGGCGTTGGGCTTCGGCCTGGCCAAGCTGCTCCTGGCGCCGGTGCTGTCGGTCGCCAACTCGCTTCACACGCAGGTCATCCTGCAGATGGGGCTGCCGTCCCTGTTCCTGTCGGTGTGCGCCCTGATCGCCGTCGTCCGGATCTTCTTCGGGGACCGGGCCAAGGGGTGGGGGGACGCGGCGCTGTCTCTCCTGATCGCCGGGCTGACCGCCACGCTGTTGTCCTCGCCCCCGCAGGTCCTGCTGGGCGAGCAGGACGGCGCCATCGCCGCTGCCCGTGGCCTGGCCCTCGAAGTCGCCGACGTCATCCTCGACGCCAACCCCGGCCAGAAGGAGAAGGCTCCGGACGAAGAGGACTCGGCCAGCAGCCGGGCGCTCTCCCGCCCGCTGACCAACGCGCTGACCGACGCCTTCATCGTCAAGCCGGCCATGCTGCTCCAGTACGGCCGCGTTTTCGAAGGCGAGTGCGCGAAGAAGTACAGCGACACCAAGATCTCGCAGCTCGCCTACGAGCGGGCCATGAACCAGCAGTACGAGCGTCTGAAGAAGTTCAACAGCTACCGGGCCTGGATCGACCCCACCGGCGCACAGATCACCGAATGGACCATGCCCCTGGCCAAGCAGTGGGCCCTGGACCACTTCGGCAACCCGCCGATGGAACAGTTCGAGAAGGACTGCGTCAAGGGCGACGTGCAGGCCGCGAAGCGGGCCTCGATGGACAAGGTCGGCGGCGCGATCTTCCTCCTCGTCGCCGCGCTGATCGTCACCGTCCTGATCGCCGGTCTCGCGGGCAACTTCCTTGTCGCGCAGTGCCGCATCGCCTGGGACGCCGTACGGGCCGAACCCGCTCTCGTGGCTGGCCTGCTGCCCGGCGCCGGCCGCGGATACCTGTGGGACTGGGCGGCATCCGTCCTGCATTCCCTCGGGCAGCTCCTCGCCTCCATCATCGGTCTCGCCGTCCTCATCCTGATCGTGCAAGCCGTCCTCGACCCCGTACAGCAGGACTGGGGCAACGAGCTCACCCTGCGCTTCCTCGCCGTGGACATCGTGTGCATCGGCGCGATCAAGAAGCGCAAGGCGCTCACGGTCAAGTCCAAGCAGGCCGCGGCCAAGTGGCGCGACAAGATGTCCTCCGGTCGGATCGGCGGGACCAACGGCAGCGCCCTGGCCCCGTCCTCCACCCCGGTGGCGAAGAACCAGTCGATCGCCCGCAGGGTCACCCGCGGCGCGGTCCGCACCGCGATGGTCGGCGTCTCCCTCGCCTCGGGCAATCCGATCGCCGCCCTCGGCTACGCCACGAGCTCCAGCGTCAGCACCGTCGCCCTGATGAACCGCATTCAGTCCGGGGCCAACGGCGGCCGCCGCCCGGCCCGGCCCGCAGGCCAGCCCCAGCCCCAGCCCCAGCCCCAGCCCCAGCCCCAGCCCCAGCCGGGCAACGCCGGCAACCCGGGGCAGACACCGCCCGTCCCGCCGCAGAACCCGCCCGCGCAGCCGCCCAACCCGCCCGGCACCCCGGCGAACCAGCTCCCCGGCGGCCCGGCGCACAACCTCGCCACCAGCAGCAGCCAGGCGGTCACCGTTCCGAACCAGCTGCCGGGCGGTCCTATGTACCAGCGCCCCGGCACCAGCGGCAGCCAGGCGACCACCACACCGAATCAGCCCAACCCCCCGGCCACGCAGGCCACCAGGCGCCACCAGCCCCGCCACCAGGTCCCGACCCAGCCGGCGGTCTCGCCGCGCCAGCAGCAGCTCCGGCAGCGTCTGGACCGAGGCACCCCACGACAGCCCAGCACACGCCACGTCCCGACCGCGAGCCCGCGGCGGCCCAGCGACGCGTCCCTGAGCCGTAACGAGGAGCGGGAGTTGAACATCCGCCGCCGCCGGCAGCGCCGCTCATGAAGAAGAAGTTCAAGGGGTGGCTGGCCGGCGTCGCCGGCCTGCTCGGCCTCGCGCTCGTTCTGCTGGCCGCTGTCGCAGCCCACGTGGCAGGCCTCGGCCAGAGCGAGGCCGAGGCCGCCGCGGCGGCAGCCAGCTGCCCCGCCGGCGGCCAGCCCGGCCTCGACCCGGACACCGCCGAGATAGCCCGCAAGGTCAAGGAGATGCTCGCCGGGAGCGGAGACGTGAACGTCCCCGGCCTCTCCGAGCCCAAGAAGCAGATCCCCAACGCCAAGGTCATCGTCGCGACCGGCATCCAGAAGCGCGTGCCGGCCCGTGGCCAGGTCGTCGCCCTGGCCACCGCCCTCCAGGAGTCCACCCTGATCAACCTCGACCACGGCGACCGCGACTCACTCGGCCTGTTCCAGCAGCGACCCTCCCAGGGCTGGGGCACCCGCGAGCAGATCATGGACCCCGTCTACTCCTCTGGGAAGTTCTACGACGGGCTCGTGAAGATAAAGGACTGGGAGCAGATGCCCGTCACCGTGGCCGCGCAGAAGGTCCAGCGGTCCGGCTTCCCCGACGCGTACGCCAAGCACGAGCCCCTCGCGACCGCCCTCCAGCAGGCCATCGCCCCCACCCTCGGAGCCGCTCCCGTCGGCCCGATGCCGGGACAGCCCGGTCTCGGCGGCGGCTTCGGCCCGGGACGGTGCGCCGGCCAGGGCGGCGGCAACGTGGACTTCGGGAACATCCCGCCCGGCTCGCTGCCGGAGGGCTACCAGATCCCGGCCACCGCGCCGATGGAGGTGCAGACCGCAATCCGCTGGGCACTGGGCCAGCTCGGCACCATGTACCAGTGGGGCGGCAGCTGTACCAACCCCCACGGCCCCAACCCGTCCGAGCGGTGCGACTGTTCCTCCCTGACCCAGCGCGCGTACGGAGTGGCTGGCAAGGAGATCACTCGCACCACCTACACGCAGATTCACGACGGCCGAGCGGTCCCGCCCGGCGCCATTGCTCCCGGCGATCTACTCTTCGCTCGGGGTACGGCTGACGCCCCTGAGCACGTAGCCATGGCCATCGGATTCGGCTACGTCGTGCATGCACCCCGGACGGGCCGGCCCGTCTCCGTGGTCCAACAAGGGGACCTCGGCCCGATCCTTGTCGTCCGTCGCATCGTTGGCTGAAACGGCTGTGCCCGCCCCGGACGTCCTCGGGGCGGGCGCAGGCTGGCGCGGTCAGCGCTGGACACGGCCTCAGTACGGGTCAGTGCGGTAGTCGGCCGTCCGCGGCCTGCTCGCGGTACTTGCGTTCCCGTCGTTTGCGCAGCAGTTGCCAGGGGCGGGGGTGGTAGTCGAGGTCGCGGCGGGCCGCCTCCAGAAAGACGTGCTGCGCCGTGGTGCACTCGTCGTGGGCAGCGAGGTACTCGGATTCGGGCAGGGTGTGGCGGGTGCCGGTCCGGTAGAAGCGGGGGATGGAGGCGACCAGGTGCTCGGCGGCTGCGAGCACCGGTGTCGGGGCGGACAGCCGGACGCCGAGCAGCGCGGCGTGCACTTCGATCTGGGCGTGGGTGTAGTGCCGCCACGCCTGCTCGCGCAGGTGGTTGCGGCGGGAGCGTAATCGGGGGCGGCGGATGGCGGATATGGCTGCGGCGTCACGGCGGCGGTAGTAGTAGAGGATCTGGGCGTCGACGGCGTGGACGACGGCATCGAGGAACCGGCGGTAGCTCTGGGCGCGGTCCTCGGCACTGCCGACGCGAACGACGCCGACGGGACGGTAGCGGCCGAGGGCGGCTCTTGTGATGGTGCCGGCGGCACGGACGACGGCGGGGGTGAGAGGGTCCATCCCGACGTTCTACAGCCGGGGCCCGACCTGCCTGGTGGTTTCGGAGACATCGCCGAGAGATGGCTGATCATCATCTCGCGCTGCTCGTCGCCGACCCGTCACAGTGGCGCGATGGATGCAGGACTTGCCGCCGTGCTCGGCGCCACGGTCGGAGCCCTCGGCACCGGAGCGACCGGACTGGCCGCGGCTCTCCTGAGCCGCAACACAGCTCGACACCAGGTCAAGGCCGAGAGCATGCGGGCCCTGCGGGACTCGCGCAGGGCCACCTACCTCGCCTTCGCCGAGACGCACGAGCGCTACCTGGACCTGTTGTCCACCACGCTGACGCCCCTCGGTCGCGTCGAGCGCTTTCCGGACCAGCGTGAAGAGTGGATCGAGAAGGCACACAAGCGCTGGGACCAGGCACTGAAGTACCGGCAGAATGAAGTCCAGAAGATCCGTGTCGTCTTATCCCTGGACGCCACCCGCCCGGTGGCCGATGCCGCGCTCGAAGTGACAGAGAAGTGCACCCTTCTCAGCGGCGCGACCCGCCACGCCATCGAGGCCCTCAAGGGCCAGGCCTTGGACACCGGCCCCCTCACGCCGCCGCTGCCGGGCTACATCGAGCTACTGGTGGACGCTGGACTGGACCCCGCGGCGCCCGACCTCCACGTTCTCCAAAGCCGCGCGCAGGACGCGTACAAAGCGTTCCTACGGACTGCGGCCGACGCCGTCGGGGAGAACGGGCTCCTCCCCTCAGGCTGACGGCAAGCACGGTTCAGCCCTGGCGGCGTCGCTGACGGGGATGTGGACACCGCCCAGGGGCCCGGCCTTGCAGCCCTCGCCGTGCCCCAAGGCCGGCGCGATCAGCGCTGGATGGTCACGCAGGGCCGCTCGCTGCGGTGCTCGAACCGCGAACAGATCCGGTCTCCGTGCCGGTAGGACTTGTTCACCGGCCAGGCGACGACCTCGAATTTGTGCCCGCCGTACTCCACCGACTCGGTGGCCTTCCAGGCCCCCACGGTCTGGATGCGCTTGCCGCCCCGGAGCAGGAAGGTCTCGGCCCGGGCGCCTGGGTACCAGCCGTCCAGGGTGGCCCGTACTTCCTTCACCTTCAGGCCTTCGCCGATCACGCCGACGCCCACCGGGCCTTTGCCTGCCCCGCCGCTCGCGAACGCCGGAGCCGTCCCGGCCAGCACCAGCGCGGCGGCAGTCATGTAGATCGCTTTCCTCATGACGCGATCAACGGCGCCTACACCGTGAAGGGCACTGGCCAGTCTCGGCCGAACCCGCCAGCCGCCCTCAATCGTCAAGGGATGGCAAAGCATTGGGGCGCGGTGTCTGGATCGGCCGCGAATTCTTACTTGGTCCAGGTGAAGGGCTTCTTCCACCACCCTGGAGGCACCGTGCACCACTCCGCCCCGTCCCGGCCGACCTCGGTCCGGTCGACATGAGCCTTCCGGACCTGCCGGTTGACGAGCTCCTCGCCCAGCTCCAGGCGGTCCTGAGCGCGGCCGCGCCGTACCTCGTCGCCCTCGGCGTTCTCGGGGCGGCGGTCTGGGTGTGGTGGACGATCCGGCGCGCTGCGCTCGTCCGGGAAGCGTTGGCCGACCGGGTCCAGGTCGAGGTGATCCCGACCAGCACGTTCGACCCTGGTGAAGGTGAAGTCGGCCGCTGGGCCCGCCAGCTCGGGCGCGTGCACTACGCCGCCGATGGGGTCCCGGCTCGCGGATCGGCGGTGCGCCTGCGGTACACCGCGGTGGAGGGAAAGATGCGCTGCTACATCGAGGGCCCGGCCGCTGCGGCCGCGATCCTGAACATGCCCGGCTTCGCCGAGGTCGAGGTCCGCACTCAGCACGGCCAGGCCGATATCCGACCCGTCCGCTTCAACGGCCCGGGAGGAACGCCGTGACCTCCGTCATCTCCCTCGCCAAGTCGGCGCAGGTGACCACCGCCCCGGTGAGCGCGCGCCGGTACGTGCAGCGTGCCGAGCTCACCCTGGGCCTGCCCGACTACAAGGCCCTGGCCTCCCTTGGCCTGAGCCCCGACCCGCTCCAGCAGCTGGCCGCGGCCATGGCCTCCGTGCGTACTGAGGACGGGGAGAATGCGGAGGCGGTCTTCGACCTGGTCCCCGTGTCCGAGCAGCGCCTGGCCCGACGCCGGCGCCGCCTGATGGCGCGGGCCGCCCGCCGGGGCCCGTCCGCGTACGGCGAGCGCCTCACTGGCGGCCTCGGCGGAGGCGGCTTCTGGGGTTCGGCGACCTCCGCTTGGTCCGGCGGTGCCGGCGCTTCCAACCGCTCCGAGCGGATCCCGCGGCAGACCGACCTGCGCGACGGCGTCGGCAAGCTCGAACCCGCCGCCGGGGCGGTGTTCGCCGTGCAGATCCTGCTGCGCACCGAGGCTGCCCACCCGCAGCTGGCCCTGGCCCGGATGCACCAGCTGATCGCCGCGCTGTCGATGACCTCGGGGGAGAACTACCTCAAGGCATACCGGCCCCGCCGTTGGGCCATCGGCAAGTTCGAGCGCCGGTTCGCGAGCGGGGAGTTCGCCCCGCGTCGCCGGCAGTGGCTGACGGTGCCCGAGCTGGCCGGATGGCTCAAGCCGCCGACGGTGAAGTGCACTGCCTCCAGCGTGGTCCGCACCGGGGGCCTGGTCCCGCCGGCCCCGGCCGACCTCCCCGTCTACACCGGTCAGCACGACCTGATCCCGCTCGGCGCCGTGGTCTACCCGGACGGCCGCGAGCGGATCGCCGGCGCCCGGGTGCAGGACCTCCTCTTCGGCCTCCAGCTCGGAAAGTCCGGCCACGGCAAGACCGAAGAGGCCTTGGTCCAGTGCATCGCGATGGCCCACTCCGGCTACGGCTGCTGGTTCCTCGACCCGCACGGCGAGGGCTGGGCCCGCGCGAAGCCCTATCTCGCGCACCCGGAGATCCTCGACCGGCTCTGGGAGATCAACCTCGCCAAGGCCGACCCGGACCAGCCCGTCGTCTCCTGGAACCCCCTGTCGATGGAGGGCCGCACCCTCTCCGACGTCCAGGACATCGTCCGCTCCGTCACCGAGGGCATCGCCGCGGCGCAGGACTGGGGCGACAACGCGCCCCGCGCCCGGACCATCCTGGCCCGCGCCTCCCAGGCGCTGGCCCTGCTCAACCTCCAGGCCGTCCAGGCCGGGCACCCCGAGGCGCAGTGCACCCTCTTCCAGCTGCGCACCTGGCTCACCGACGAGGACTGGCGCGAGGGGCTCCTGCGCAAGCTCCCGGACCGCGTCCGCGCGTACTGGGAGACCACCTTCCCCAAGCTGGGCCCGGACGCGGTGCCGACCGTCACCTACGCCATCGACCGCCTCGACACCAGCCAGAGCCTCCAGGGCTTCTTCGGCAGCCCCCGCTCCGCGTACGACGTCCGGCACGCCATGGACACCGGCAAGGTCGTCTTCGTCTGCCCGTCCGGCAGCGAGAGCGACGCCCTGGTCAGCTGCCTGCTCATCCACGACCTGCACCGCGCTGGCCTCTCCCGGCAGGACACCCCGCGCGAGCAGCGGAAGACCTTCTGGGCGTGGGGTGACGAGCTCACCGCCCTCGACTCCTCCAGCAAGGGGTTCCTCGCCGCCATCGCCGAGCAGCTGCGCAAGTACGAGGTCCGCTTCATCGGCATGACGCAGATGGTGCTCCGGCTCTCCGCCATCACCCGCCAGGCCCTCCTGCAAAACCAGTCCTGGCTGTCGACCTGCGCCGCGGACTACGACGAGGCGGCCTTCGTCGCCAAGCGGTGGAACGGCCACGTGTCCCCGGAGACGATCACCGAGCTGCCGAAGTACCACTACGTGATGTCCGTGAACCTCAACGGCGCCCGGACCACGCCCTTCCGGGTCCGCGGCCTGCCCGTGGACGAGGTCTTCGCGCACTACGACAACCCGGCCGGCGTCCCCGCCCTCGACCAGGCGATCGACAGCAACCTCAACCGCCGCCCCCTCGGCGACATCCTCGCCGACCTGGAAGAGCTCGACGCCGTCGTCCTCGCCCACCACACCGGCCGGCGCCCCGGCGGCCCGAGCGCCGGCGACCCCACCAGCGTCATCGACTAGAAGAAGGGGAGCACCCCATGCCCTACCCGCACTCCGCCCCCACCGGGCTGGGCCAGGTCGCCCAGCAGGCCGCCCAGGTCCTCTACCAGCACCGTCTCGTCTCCACGATGCAGCTTCACCGGCTCGTCACCCCGCACCACACCCGCTCCGAGTTCCTGCGCCGCCAGCTTCACACCCTGCGCCAGGCCGGATTCGCCGAGGCCGTAGGACGGCGCAGCGCCGGCCAGACCCAGCTGCTGTGGTGGCTGACGGAGAAGGGGGCGCAGTCCGTCGAGGCCGTGGGCCTGCTCCAGCCGCGCGCGTACCGGATGAGCCAGGAGGCCGCGCTCGGCCCGCTCCAAGAGCACACCCTCGCGGTCGTCGAGACCGGAGCGGCGTTCGTCGAGCACGCGCGCCGCCTCGGCCACGAGTGCGGTCCCCTGGACTGGTCGCCCGAGATCGCCCACTACTACCGCGACGAAGCCCGACCCGGGGAGGAGCTGTGCCTCGTCCCGGACGCCGTCCTCAACTACGTCCACAGCGTGGGCAAGCAGCGCACCCTGCTCACGTTCTTCGTGGAGGTCGACCGCACCCAGATGACGATCGCTCGCCTCGCGCAGAAACTGCACGCGTACGCCGCCTACCACGAGTACGCGCCCCAGCCCCAGACGGCCAAGGGAACCCGCGGGCCCCGGCGCCAGGCCGCGATGCCGGCCTGGCGATACCGGTACCCGGTCTTCCCCCGGCTCCTGCTCGTGCTGACGGGAGCCTCTGAGGACCGCCTCGCCCGCCGGATCGCCGACCTGCGCAGTCTCGCCGCCAGCGACCCCGCACTCGCCTCCACCGCACTGCGGGCCGGCGTCACCACCCTCGACCAGCTCCGCACCCGCGGCCCCTTCGAACCGATCTTCACCCCAGTTCTCGGGGCTGCCGACATCTTCGACGCGTGGCTCCGCTCCGCCACCGCCTCCTCCGCCGCCGCCTGACTGCGGGCGGCGGTGTGACGGCCGTACGAACACGTCGGGCCGACAGGCGGCCTGGGCTCACAGCACGATCGAGTCCCGAAGTATGCCGCTGGGGTTCGATCGGGGCAGTCGTGAAAGTCCGGCAGGTCAGAGCAGTCGGGGGTTCAGGAGTTGAGGTCCAGGACGCGGACAGGCTCTCCCTCCCACCGTTTGGGGGCGGTGGTGGCGACGATGGCGCCGTCGGGCCGGTCGGCTGTCGGCTGTGCAGCGTGCTGCGCGTGGGCCTGGGCCCAGGTTTCCTGCCGGGCGACGGCCAGGGCGGCGGGTAGGTCGAGGTCCAGGACGGTGATTCCAGGCAGGGCGGCCAGGTGCTCGGCGGTGCCGGGGCGTGTTCGGTCGGCTTCCACGAGGGCGCATGTGGGTGCGTAGAGGTACCAGCCGACTTCGGCATGGGCGCGATGGATCAGGCGGGAGGCGAGGACGTTCCCGGCGCCGGCGGCCGTCATCGCGGTCTCATCCAGGACGATGTGCATGTCGTCGGTCACGGGCGTTGCACCTGTGCAAGCCGGCGGTCCAGTTCGTCGTCCAGGTCGGCCTCCTCGGTGGCCGTGGGCGCGTAGCCGGTCCATGACTTCAGGGCGGCCTTCGCCCTCTCGGCCCGCTCCGCCCGTTCGGCGGGGGTCAGCATGGTGTCCGCAAGCCGAGCCAGGTAGGCGCGTAGGGACAAGCCCTCCTCGGCCGCCATAGCGGCCAACCGGTCGCGGGCTTCCTCGGGGATTCTCACATTGGCATCAGGCATCACAGTGCTCCTTCCCATAGGGTCAGGGTACGGGTACGTACCCGTACCCGCTACGCCGGTACGGATCGCCGGCCCGCCCATGTCGAGCGCGATCCGCCGGTGCTTGTCCCGGAGGTCGCCTGCACTCTCCTAGGGGTGCCGGTAAGAACCGTGTCACCGGCCGCAAACGACTTCCCGCCTACTCTGACGACTTGCGTAGGGCGGAGTAGCTCGCGCGAGGTGGTTGCCTCGGCGAGGGCGAGCCGACCGCTCTTAAGATTCGGCACGTGCCCAGCCGAATGGCGGCCTGGCGGGCCCGCATCTACTTGCCCAATGTCCGCCACAGGTATCGGTGGCCCTGGGAGCGCCACGCTCACCCGTGTGCCTTGATCCGAGTGCATGGAAGGGCACGGCTGCCGACAATTGACGCATGGCTATCTCCCGTAGAGAGCAGTCCGTTCCCGCCACGCTGTTCTCGAAAGACGGGCAGCTAGTCGGCGATGTAACTGCGTATCACGTGGACCAGACAGATCTTCCAGTCTTCGCCCAGGTCGAGGTGAAGCGGGGGCGCGAGCAGATCATCGTGCCCGTCCTGGACGGAGAAGTCGACGGCGGCAAACTGACCGTCCCATACGAGTATGAGCACATTCTGGACGCCCCCCGGGCTGGACTCGGGCATCTATCTGCGAGCGACCTGCGCGACACGATCGAGCATTACCGCTTGACCGATGTGGAGCCCAGCGCGCCGCCACCGGAACCACCCGATGTGCAGCCCAGCGCACCGCCGCTGGAACCACCCGGGGACCCCATTCACATCCCTCGCAGGCCTCCGCCCGCCATCATTCCCGCCTTTGTGATCGTGAGCAGGGACACGGAGGGTTAGAACAAGCATGCCGGACCCAGCGCAGGACTACAGCGGCCTGTGGAACGCCAATGACAAGATTCGAAGCGCAGCGAAGTGGCTCATTGCTAGCTCTGCGGCGGTGGGCGCCGCACTGCTGGCGGGAAGCCAGCTATCCAACATCGGCAAGCTTGCCCCGTCCGAAGGCCGGTTCTGGTGGGCTATCGCAGGCTCCGTGGTGGGACTGGTGGCGGTGCTTATCGCCATCTGGCTGGCCACCCGGATCCTGCTCCCGATCACTGTCACTATCGACCAGATGGTGCGCAAGTGGGACAACCCGACGCGGGACCTGAAGCCTGCGGTCAACTTCTTCATAAACGACACGAGCTACCTGCATGAGTACGGCAACTCGCCCCAGGGCCTGAAAGACGAACAGGAGAAGACCGAACGAGAACTCAAAATTGCGGGAAATCAAGGCGACCAATCCGCTGTCGATGCCGGTTTGATCGATCGGGCAGATCTCGCCGGTACAGTCCTCCAGTTTGAGCAGCTTGCCCAGCACAAGGTCTTGGAGGGCAGGTTCCGACGCACCCTCCGTTGGTTGATCCTCGTCACGGCACTGGCTGCGGCTGGGATTGTCGTCTTCGCCTGGGCCTCGAACCCCCCGGCCGCGCCGCCGCCAGTCGCGGTTCTCACGAACGCCAACCTCGCGCACGCCAACCTCCGAGACACGGATCTGGACAACGCAGTACTCGACCACGCCAACCTCACCGGTGCCGATCTGACCGGCGCCGACCTCAGGCATGCCTCACTCGTGGGTGTCACCTGGCACGACACCACCTGTCCGGACGGTACAAACAGTGACAGGGTCGGCGGCACCTGCGCTGGGCACCTCACTACGGAGGCTGAGAAGTGAGCTGCGCCGTCACAGACTGCCCGCTCGGTCTTGCAAGGCAACATGTCGGCGAGGGATCCCGGCGGAGCGAGGCAGCGTCAGCCGTTGAAGAAGTCGCCCAGGGTGGCGGAGAGCGGGCCGGGGGCTTCCTCGGCCACATGGTGGCCGGCGTCGATGCCGTGGCCCCGGACGTCGTCGGCCCAGTCGCGCCAGATGGTGCGCGGGTCGCCGTACAGGTCCTCCAGGTCGTCTCGTAGCGACCACAGGACCAGGACGGGGCAGTCGATCCGCGCGCCTCGGGCGCGGTCCGCCTCCTCGTGTTGGCGGTCCACGGTGAGCCCGGCGCGGTAGTCCTCCAGCATGGCGCGGACGACGTCTGGATTGCGGGTGGCGGTCCTCCACTCGTCGTGATTTTCCTGCCCCATGGCTTCGGGGTCGCCGCGGTACCAGGCGTCGGGATCGGCGTTGATGACGCGTTCGGGGATCTCCGGCTGGGCGAAGAAGAACCAGTGCCACCACGCGGTGGCGAACCGGGCATCCGCACGGGTCAGGTGCTCACTCAGGGGCAGGCCGTCCAGGAACGCCACCCGGGTCACCGCGGAGGGGTGGTCCAGCACCAGGCGGAGCGCCACGGCAACCCCCCGGTCGTGGCCGATGAGACCGAAGCGCTGGTGCCCGAGCGTCTGCATAACCTCGACCATGTCCTTGGCTACGGCGCGCTTGGAGTGCGGCACATGATCTGAAGCGGGCGCCGGGCCGCGGGAGCGCCCGTACCCGCGCAGGTCGGGGCAGACGACGCTGAAACCGCGCCGCACCAGGACGGGCGCGACCCGGTGCCAAGTCGCCGACGTGCGCGGGTGGCCATGCAACAACAGGAGAGGCGGGCCCTCGCCCCCGTACCGAACGAAGACGGACGCCTCACTGGTGCGCACCATCCTGGCGGCGAAGTCCTCGAACACGAAACGACCCTTTCGCTCCGGGGCCCGGTCCGCGCTACCCCACCGTCCCACCTGCCCATGAGGAGCCCCGGCACTCCGCCAACTGTCGAGCTCAGTCGCCAACTGTCGCGCTCAGTCACCGCAGGCGTCGCCTTCCTGCTTCCCAGTAACCGATTCGCGCCGTTCGAACTTAGTTCGATATCTTGGAGGGAGAGGTTCCAGCCATATCGGCTGAAACTGTTCATTCGCGGGAGGTGGGCATGCGTAACGGCTGTCACCTCCACGTGGCGAGCGGCTACTCGGCCCGCTACGGCGCCTCTCACCCACGCGACCTCGTGGCTCGGGCCGCCGAGCGCGGGATCGGGACGCTGGCGCTGACCGACCGGGACACCGTGACCGGCGCCGTCCGGTTCGCGAAGGCGGCCACCGCCGCCGGCGTTCGGCCCGCCTTCGGCGTCGACATCGCCGTCGCCCCCCACACCCCGGTCCGCCCGGGTGCCGCGGTCCGTCCCCGGACTCCAGTGCGTGGTGGCGCGCATGTGGTGGAGCCGGGGTTGCGGGTCACGCTGCTCGCGCGGGACGGTGCGGGGTGGGGGCGGATGTGCCGGCTGGTGTCGGCCGCGCACGCCGACGCGGCGCCGACGGGCGGGCCGCCGGTGGTGTCCTGGGAGACCCTCGGCCGGTACGCGGACCAGGACCTCACCGTGCTGCTGGGCCCGGTGTCGGAGCCGGTACGGGCGCTGGCGGCCGGGCGCCCGGACCTCGCCGAGAAGCTGCTGGGCCCGTGGCGCGAGATCGTGGGCGTGAACCTGCGGCTGGAGACGGTGTGGTGGGGGCTGCCCGGCACCGGGCCGGGATCGTTGCGGCTGGCCGCCCGGACCCTCGGGCTCGCCGACCAGCTCAGCATCCCCGCGGTACTGACGAACGCGGTGCGCTACGCCGACCCCGCCCAGCACCGGATCGCCGACGTCCTGGACGCCGGGCGGCTGCTGCGGCCGATCGACCGGCGCCGGCTCGACTGCGGCGCGCGCTGGCTCAAGGACTCCGCCGTCATGGAGGCGGCCGCCGAGCGGATCGCGCAGGCGTCCGGCGCCGGGCCGGCCCGCGCGGCCCAGCTCCTCGCCGAGACCGTCCGGACCGGCGAGGAGTGCGCCGTGGACCCGGTCGCCGACCTGGGGCTCGGGCGGCCGCACTTCCCCGAGCCCGAGGTCGTCGGCGCCGAGCCGGGGCCCGGCGGCGCGATGCGCCTGCTGCGGCAGCGGTGCGAGGCGGGCATGTTCGCCCGCGGCCTGGACGGGGACCGGCGCGCGGTGGAGCGGCTGGAGTACGAGCTCGGGGTGATCGGGAAGCTGGAGTACGAGCCGTACTTCCTCGCTGTCGCCCAGGTCGTCGCAGACGTCCGCGCGATGGGCATCCGGGTCGCGGCCCGCGGGTCGGGCGCCGGTTCGATGGTCAACCACAGCCTGTTCGTGGCGACCGCGAACCCCCTCGACCACGACCTGCTCTTCGAGCGGTTCCTGTCGGTGCGGCGGCGCTCGCTGCCGGACATCGACGTCGACGTGGAGTCCGCGCGCCGGCTGGAGGTCTACGACCGGATCATCGAGAGCAGATCCATCCCGTAGGAGCGGATCGTCGAGGGCGGCCGCGAACACGCTTGCAGCTCGGCGAAGAACGCCGAAACCGGCTCCACCACCTCCCCGGCGGCGTCCAGCAGGACGTACGGCTGGGCTGGGTCGGCCACCTCGACCAGGGCACCGGTCGGGGGCAGCACGAAGTTGATCAGATCCCGAGAGGGATCACCCGTCTCAAGCATGAACGGAAGCTAGCAGAAAGGCGCTCTGACCTGCGGCTATTCCTCAACCAATTCAGTCAACACCACCATTCCGATCAAGGTCTACCCCGCGACAGAGTCGCACGCCGTGTCCTTCCGGCAGATCCACGTCGCCGACGGCGGTCGGATCCGGAACAAGAAGATCTGCGAGCTCGACGGCCAGGAGCTGCGGCAGGACGAGATCGGGCGCGGTTACGAGACCGCGACCGGCACCATCATCCCGATCACCGACGCCGACCTCGATGCGATGCCCCTCCCCACCGCCAAGGCGATCGAGATCGTGACCTTCGTGCCGGCGGGGAGTATTGACCCGATCCAGATCGGCGCCTCCTACTTCGCCGCCGAGGGCGTCGCCGCGAAGCCGTACGAGCTCCTGCGGCAGGCCCTGCAGCGCAGCAGCAGGGTCGCTGTTGCGAAGTTCGCCCTGCGCGACCGCGAGCGCCTGGGCCTGCTACGCGTCCTCGACAAAGTGATCGTTTTGCACGGGCTTCGGTGGCCGGACGAGATCCGCTCCACCGCCCAGGTGCCGGTACCCGACGTGGCGGTCTCCGAGGAGGAGGTCGACGCTGCCCTCGACCTCGCCCAGACCCTGTCCGGCCTCGACATGAGCGAGCTCCGCGACGAGTACCGCGACGCCCTGGAGCAGGTCATCGCCGTCAAGGCCGCCGGCGAGCGCCCGGCGGCCGCCGCACCGGCCGAGCCCGCCTCCGCCGAGGTCGTCGACCTCATGGCCATGCTGGAGAAGTCGGTCACCGACGCCAAAGCAGCCCGCAACGCCAGCGGTGAGGACGCCACCATCCACGACCTCCCCACGACGACGAAGAAGGAGGAGGCCGCCCCCGCGAGGAAGACGACTGCCAGGAAGACCGCCACCCAGGGGAAGCCGCGAGCCTCCTGATCGGCGCGGTGGTGGTAAGGGCGTCGGCGAGCGGTGTCTACCGAAGCTCCGGAACCTCTCGGCGGCAGCCCTCTTGCGCAGTTCAGCTCAACCTGGTCCGCGACGAAGCGGCGATTCCCTCCGGTTCTACGCAAAGCGTCTTAGGTCGGGCTTATCTGCACTTGCAGGACTAAAATGGTCACACCTAGGGGGTTGCCTGAGGAGGTCTCGATGGCGCCGAGCCCGGCAGCGGAGATGGCGACCGAGAGCCCGTACGAGTGGGGCGACCTGGTCGAGGAAGGCCGTCGAGTGACGGGCTCCGAGACCTCGTCGCAGTTCAAATTGGGTGATCTGGGTCTGATCGTGGCACCCCTGCCTCCCAAGGGGACGCGGCTGCGGATGAAGGACTACAAGCTGCTCGCCGCGTTCGCCGAGGACATCGGACAGGATTCGAAGCGCTTCGAGGAGTACCGCGTGGTGGCGGGGGCGT
Source organism: Streptomyces sp. NPDC058662 (assembly GCF_042716255.1). Lineage (NCBI taxonomy): Bacteria > Bacillati > Actinomycetota > Actinomycetes > Kitasatosporales > Streptomycetaceae > Streptomyces > Streptomyces sp. NPDC058662. The sequence continues at coordinate 40,064 of NZ_JBHXRU010000016.1, forward strand.
GGCCGAAGGCGAAGCGGAATCGGAACGTCTGCTGGACCGTGCACAGCTACCTCGCGCGCCATCCGGACCGATTCATCATGATCAACAACCCCCCGCCCCTGCGGGGCAGCGGTGAGAAGCGGTGGACGTGCAACGCCGCCTTGCGGGTGCTGGGGTGGAAGACCTCGGGCGCCCCGGAGACCACCGAGGAGAAGCTGCGCCAAGTCGAAGAACTCCTTGACGACGAGCAAGTCGCCGCCGAGGCGGTCGAGCGGGTCATGCGCAGCGAAGCGGTCGTCAGGCGGGTCGCTGCAAAGCCCCACGTACGCGAGTCGTTCAACCGGGCGCAGACCGAGGAGATACGCACGGCGCACGCGGCGACCAGGGAACGGCCGGAGGTCCAGCGACTGGACGAGCAGGCGGAGGTTCTCACGGTGCTGGGGCTGTGCCAGTCCTTCGCGCACGGCATCGGCAGGACTCTCCCGGGACTGCACCTGGCCGAGCTCTCCGCCGACTCCAAGGACGCCATCCGGGACGGGTTGGAGCGCGTCTCGGCCGCGGTCGAGTGGACCGAGCACGTCCTGCAGACCGGAAGTACGGACATGGACGCCCAGCTACGACGATTGATCGCGGGAGAGATATGACCGGCGCACCACACATCCCCTGCTCCTCCCCGCGCGCACGGGGGAGCCGGGCCGCCACCCGTCAGATATTCACGGCTGGAGCGAAAAGGAGTCAGGCGCGCTAACGCCCCCACCCCTCCCAGCCAGGGCGCAAGGAGAGAAGCATGACCGCGCACCTGAAGCCCGAGGAGACCGCCCGGAGCGTCTTCGACGCGTTGCAACGGGCAGGGGCACGAGGCTTGACCCTGGGCGAATTGACAGATATGACCAGTCTGACGATTTACCAGGTCAGGCGGGGGCTGAGCTACCTACGGGAGACCCTTCCGGAGCTGAAGGGTGGCCACTCGGTGTACTCCTACGATCCGCACGGCCACCTCTACCGGACGGCCTTCCTCTCCGATGTGGTTGAGGCGTACGAGCTGATGCGGATCTCCGGGGAGTCTCGGCGGAGCTACCGGATCCTGACCGGCACGGTCATCCCTCACGCCCGGCACTCCAAGGCGAAGCAAATCAAGATCCTTCGCAGGCATCTGCAGCTCGTGGTGGAAGAGACCAACGACATCCTGGAGCCCAGCTGAGGCCGGCCGTACCCGCGGCCCCCGCCGTGCCGAGTGGGTGACGGGGCGGGGCGGTGCAAAGACGCGACGTCCGGCTCTGTTCCGGGCTGCCGAGTCTGCTCGCCGGCAGGTAGCCCCACCGCGTCCTGCTCGACGGGCCACAGTAGTCGACGGCGGCGCCGACCCCTACGGGTCGGTGCCGCGGTCATGCGGGTCGTGTCCGCGTGCGGCCAGGGTGGCGTCGATCTCCGTGAGGCGGGCCAGGAGGCGGACCCGCTCGGACAGCAGGGCTGCCGTGTCGGGACCGGTGCCGTCGCCCAGCGTCAGCTCGCCAGCTGCGAGCATGCCCGCGACCGCGGCGCGAGGGATGTCGCGGATCTCCAGGACGGTACCGTCCAGCGGGGCGAGGGCCGGGCGGGTGACAGAGCCGCCCTGTCCCCGAAAGCCGCCGGAGATCAGGACGATCCTGCTCACCCAGGTGCGGTGTGGCGTCCCGGTGGCGTCGCACAATCGGGCGGAGCAGCGCCTGAGCGGCTCGGACTGCATCAGATCTCCCGCTGGAACGCGATGGGCAGGCTGCTGGCGGGCCGGACGATGCTGCACGTCGCGCAGAGCACGGAGGAGGGCCCGGTCCGCGCTGGCCTCACGGCGGCCGCCTCCGTGTTGAGGGAGTCGTCGAAGGCCTGGAAGGGCGCCGCCGAGGGCTGGCTACGCGTCGTGGACACCGGCGACCCGCGCGAACATCCGCAGCTTCCGCCGCCGGGCTACGCACAGGTGCGGCAGGGGGCGGTCGCCCAGATGCCGTCGACCGACCCCCACCCCGCCGTGGTGATCGCCCGGACCCGCGCCGTACGTCAGGGTCGGACAGTCCCTAACCGGCCCAATGCCACCGAACTCGCCGACACACTGACCGTGAAACCGAATGGGACGCCGATCCATTCTGACAACCGGTGAGCGGCACGCCAGCCCCGCTGGGCACGCTCAGCCTCTGCGCTGCACCCATTTCATGAGCCGGGAGAGAGGGCCCCGAGGCGGCGGTAGGAGAGGGGTGGCAGGTGGTACATACGGTGCGTACGCGGGCCTGGGCGGCACGGGCAAGGGCTGCTGACCCTCCTCTTCCTTCTCCTCCGCCGCGTCTGCTGACGGAGGAGAAGTTTCGGCAGGCGGGGCAGAGGGGAGCGGGCTCGCCGAGGGCGCCTCTGCTGGTGGGGGCTGCTCGATCGCGTCGGCCACTGGCGCCGGTGGCGGGCGGTGCAGGGCTTCATAGCGTTCGCGTGCGAGCCTTCGGGCCGCTGCCCAGCGGGCGCCTTGGGACCGCTCCAGCCGTTCCATGACCTCGTGTGCCTCGCCCGGGTGGAATCCGGCACGGCCTCTGCGGAGCGTGGATAGGCCGATCGGTACGAGCCCCCACCAGTGGGCCCCCGGCAGCGGGCGAGGGCGGCTGATTCTCCAGTCGTTGCGGCGCCGGGCGACGTCGCCGCCCCAGTCCTCCCCGTCAGGCTTGGGTTCGTGGATGAACTCGTGGCCGCCGTAGGGGACGTAGACCGTCGCGCCGTTGACCCAGTAGACGGCGCCTCCGGCCTCGATGATCTGGAGTTGCTGCTGCGTGGGCCGCACTCGCATGTGCCGCACCGACGCGGTGGCGCCTGCGGGGCGTACGGCCTTGTCCCTGAGGCCCCCCTGCCGGAAGTGGTGCTCGTCTTCGGTGAAGAACCAGACGTGCGTGGCGCCAGAGCCGTAGCGGGCCCGGACAGCTTGCATGCGGCGCTGCACGGCGGGATCGTCCAGCGGGCCGTGGGGGCACTCGATCACGAGGACCTGGCCGCCGGCCGTGGCGACGATGACGGCCGGGGGCGAAGCCTCGCCGGGTGTCTGGGGCTCAGGGCATTCGATCAGGGTCTGCACACCAGGCCACGCCTTCGCCAGGTGGTCGCGGAGGTCGATGACGACCTGGAGGCCGGTCTCGATCTCTTTCTGCAGACCTGCCCGGGCCGGGCACCCGTCGGCCCCGGACCCGGAACTCTGGCTGTGGGAGAAGCGGGGAGCGTATGCGGAGTGGCTCCCGCTGCGACGGGAGAGACCGACAGGGTGCCCGCAGCTCATGCAGCGGTACCGTCCGGACGACAGGGGACCGGGTGCGAGATGGTCCGCGCTGGCCGGGTCCGGAGTCAGGGTCACGAGGTGCCCGGTGACGGTGTCTCGCGCGTGCAGGGTCATGCCATTGATGATCCACTCTCACACCCGGAGCGGTCAGCCGAATCCGAAGAGCCGGCGCCTGCCCGCGGGCAGGGGCGCCAGAGTTCAGGGCCGACGCGTCAACGGGGCCTGTACCCGTGAGCGGCGCCGGAGATGGCGGAGGGGGCCTTCCAGTGACGGGCGAGGAGTCCGAAGGTGTAGCTGTCGGTCCATTCGCCGCGGACCAGCACGGCTTCGATGCCATGTCCTTCGAGGCGGAATCCCGTGCGCTCCAGGACGCGGATGGAGGCGGTGTTGCGGGCGTCGCAGTAGGCCCCGAAACGGTGCAGGCCCTGGGCGACGAGATGACCCACGACGGCCTGGACGGCCTCGGTGGCGTAGCCGTGGCCGTGGTGGGCCGCAGCGAGGGTGAAGCCGATGTCGGCCTGCAGCCGGTTCTCGTGGAGGTTGACGCCGAGATCGCCGATCAGTCTGCCGTCGGCCTTCAGCTCGGTCGCGTACTGGAACCAGCCTGGGTTCTCGGGCTGGGCCTCGGCGTGTCTGCGGACGGTCTCGGCGGCCTCCGCCGGGGTGAGAGGCGAGGGCCAGACTTGGTAGCGGGCTATGTCCGGGTCGGACCGGTAGGCGCCGAGGGCTGGGGCGTCGTCGGGACGGAAACGTCGAAGCAGCAGGCGCGGAGTCTCGATCATCAGGTCAGCGTGCCACGCGGGTTGAGGGTGTGGGACAGGTGCCGTGAACTGCCGCGACCCCGCCTCCCGGGGTGTGCCGGGGGGCGGGGCCGTTGTGCGGTGCGGGCTATGCGCGGGGCGCGGGCTGGCGGCGGTTGTCGTAGGCCCGAACAGTCAGGGCGCGGTAGTGGCGGCGGGCGACGGAGCCCGGGCCGAGGAACAGGGCCCCCGGTGTGAAATGCGGGTCGGGCAGGTGCCGTTCGAGGGCGGGGAGGTAGTTCCATCGCACCCCGGGGTGTGCGGAGTGGGCGTAGTGGTGGAGGTCGCCGTAGGGGAGCCAGGTGGCGACGGCGAGCGCGGCCAACACACGGTTGTGCGGGTAGAGGCGCAGGCAGCGGCCGGCCTCGATCTCGGCGGCGGTGCCGGTGCGGTGCTCGGGGTTGAACCAGGTGTGTTCCACCAACAGGCTCCACCAGGCCAGCAGGGGGTAGAGCAGCAGGCGCGGGATGAGCACCCCGGTGAGGAGGGCCGCCCATCCGCCGGTCAGGTACGCGGCGGCGAGAACGGCAACCATCGCGGGGGCTGCGGCGTACCGGCCGGGCCGTGGGCGCAGGTTGGCGGCGAGGGTGGCGGCCGTGGCCCGGACGCCCCGGGCGGTGAGCGGGAACAACAGCGCGGCGGTGAAGCGGAGGCGTGCGACCCCCGGGCGCAGGCCGGCCTGGGCGAGCTCGGCGAGGTTGGGGTCGGTCGCCAGGGTGGCATTTGGGTGGTGGTCGCGGACATGGCGGCGGCGGCGTAACGCGACGGGGGCCAGGCCGAGGGGCAGGTGCGCGCCGAGCTCGGCCAGGACGTGGTTGGCGCGGCGGGTCCGGGCCAGCACCCCGTGCACGGCGTGGTGGCTGATCTCCTGAAGGTGGCGGAACTGGACGGCGACACCGGCCGCCGCGACCACGGCGCCCAGCAGGCCGTGCGCGGCGAGCAGCCAGTACCCGGCGATCTGCACCCACTGCCCGGCCACAAGAGCGGCCGGGGTCCAGTTGTTGGCCCGGGCGCGCTGGACGGCTATGAGCTGCGCCGCGTTCGCGGTACGCGGACGCCCCGGGCTGAAGTGGGCCCGGTCGGCCTGGCGCAGCAGGATTCCGGCTGTGAGCAGGGATAAGGCGAGCAGCATGCGGCGGTCCCGTGGTGAGCAGGGGGCGGGCATCTCCCACCCGATGATCACCCAAAGTACATCTAGTGCACTAGTTGTGACTCAGTTGGGGGCGGAATTCACACCGCGGAACGCGAAAGAGGCGGCCCACCGGTCAGGTGGGCCGCCTCTTTCGCGGTGGAAGGACTTCTACAAGCCGGCGACCGTTGTGCCGATGCGGTTCTCGTCCCAGGTTCCGGCGTCGAGCATCGGCCGGGCGGCAGCCTCGTACGCCTGCAGGACGCGGGGCGCGGAGTCGGCACCGTGGCCCCACACGCTCTCGAAGCGGCCGGCCCACCGGCCGACGCCCTTGAAGTACACGCTGGAGCGGCCGCGCTGGTAGTCGGCGTCACCCTGCTCCTCCTCGACCAGGGCGGCGGCCTGGGCGAAGATGACGACGTCGACGGCCTGGTCGGCGCGCAGCCGGTCGCGGACGGCGAGTCCGCAGGTGACGCCGAGGTCGCGGTGCTGGCCGATCAGGGCGAGCAGGGAAGCGGCGAACTCGTGCTTGGCGAGGTCGGCGGCGAAGACGATGAACAGGCGGTCGATGCGCCCGCCGGCTTCGGTGAACCGGCGCTGCGCGGCGATGTACTCGCGACGGCTGGTGAGCAGCGTCGGGTTGGTCGTCAGGTCGGCCGCCAGGATGCGCTGCGGCTGGGCCTGGGCCTCGGTGACCGTGTTCACCAGGAGGGTGGACAGGCGCGGGACCTCGGAGGCGTACACGCGCAGATGGCCGTCGGCGATCTCGCCGTAGTCGCTGATGAGTTCGGCTTCGAGCTGTGAGCGGACCCGGTCGTAGTACTGGACGTCATCCATGGCCTTGAGGTTAGTCACCCGGCGCAGCTGAATGTAGGTCCTGCGCGTCCAGTAGTGGCCGAAGGCCAGGATGAGGATGAGCACCGCCTGGACGACGAGCAGCACCTTCAGGTTGACCCGGTCCATGGCCCAGCCGACGACGGGGACGGCGAACCCGGCGATGGCCAGGACCGCGCCGAGGGCCGGCGAATTCAGTACGGCGGTGACCCTGCCGAGCGGACTCGGCTGTGCTGTGGACATCTGGTTCCTCCCCCTGGGCGGGCCCGGTCCGGGCCGCGGGTTTCATGATTCCCGAGGGGCCGGTGCGGCCTCAAGCGATCGGGGGATTCGCCGTGGTCATCGCCCAGTTCGAGGCACCCCGCGGGCACGGTTTCAGCCGGTGGGGGTGCCGCTCAAGGCGATGTCGTAGTCGATGTTCCACCGGTCGGCGGGGATGACCAGGTCGGCGGTCTCCACCGGGCGGTCGTCGCTGTCGAAGTAGGTCCGCTCGATCAGGGTCACGAGGGAGCCGGCGGCCACGCCGAGCTGCTGGGCCTGGTCGCGGTCGGCCTGGAGGGGCCGGGCCCGTTCCACGGCGCGGACCACGACGATGCCCAGGTGCGCCATCCGCTCTACAACGCTGCGGCCGGCGAAGGGGCCGCCGTCGGGCAGGACCACAGCGCTCTTGCCGGTGATGGCCATCGGCTCCCAGCTGACGCTGCTCATCGCGGGCCGGTGGTCCTCGTCGAGGAACTCGTACGCGGTGCGCACGCAGTGCTCACCCGGCTGGATCCCCAACCGGGCCGCGATGGCGTCGGGGGCAGGGACTTTGGCGGTGCTCTGGGCGTCCCAGGTGGAGATGCCGGCGGGGGCGAGCGGGGCGCTGGGGTAACCGGGCGCCGGGCAGCGCAGCATGCGCAGCCGCTCCTTGGGGGCGCGGACATAGGTGCCCGCCCCCGGGCGGCCTTCGAGCAGACCCTCGGTGATGAGGAGTTCCTGGGCGCGCCGGATCACGTTCTCACCGACCCGGTACGTCTCGCCGAGGAAGTCCCGGGAGGGGAGGCGGGAGCCGACGGGCCATTCGCCCTCGGCGATCAGCCTGCGGAAGATCTCGGCGACCAGCAGATAGGGGGCTCGGGTCTTGTCGGACATGGTCTCCCTTACCTGCCGCTGTGCTGACCATCGGTCAGCACGCTCTCCACTCGTACATGCGAATCGTTTGACAATCTAGTCCACTAGCTCAAAACTAGTTGACTAGAAGTGCATTAGGTAACTGACGGATGAGTCGGGGCGAGCGATGGACGAACTCTTAGGCGCCGCCGCAGCGGCCATAGCCGCACTCACCGAACTCACCGGCCACCCACCCGAAACCGCCGAGCAGGACGGCCTCCTGACCCTGAAGGCCGACCCCTCCCGCGTCCCGGCCGAACACTGGCACCGACTCGTCGCGGTCCTCGAAACCGGCACCTCCTACGGCATGACCACCACCGCCGCCGGCGCGAGCATCGTCTGGCTGCGCATCGAGCTGGGAGAGACCACCCGCCCATGAACATCCCGATCGGCATCCCCTTCGCCAAAGGCCACGGCACCGGCAACGACTTCCTCATCCTTGAGGACCCCGGCGACGCGCTCGACCTCACCCCCGCCGACACCATCCAGCTGTGCGACCGCCGCCGCGGGATAGGAGCCGACGGCGTACTGCGCCTGGTCCGCTGCACCGCCGCCCCGGAAGCCTTCGCCATGGCCGACCGGGCGGAATGGTTCATGGACTACCGCAACGCGGACGGCTCGCTCGGCGCGATGTGCGGCAACGGCGCCCGCGTCCTGGCCCGCTACCTCACCGCCACCGGACACCACCCCGGAGGCCCCCTCACCCTCGCCACCCGGGCCGGGGTACGCGAACTCCACGTACCCGCTGGAGAAGACACCCACCACGGCGACGTCAGCGTCACCATGGGCATCCCGGCCCTCCCCGGACCAGACCGGATCACCGTCACCGTCGGCACACGACGCTGGCCCGCCCTCCACGTCGACGTCGGCAACCCGCACGCCGTGGCCTTCGTGGACGACCTCGACCACGCCGGCACCCTCGCCACCGCCCCCGCCGTCACACCGCACAGCGCCTACCCGCACGGCACAACCGTCGAGTTCGTCCGCGACCTCGGCTCCCGCCACCTGGTGCTCCGCGTCCACGAACGCGGCGTCGGCGAAACCCCCTCCTGCGGAACAGGCGCCTGCGCCGCGGTCGCGGCAGCACTCCACCGCACGCCCCATCCGGGCGGTCCCGTCCGCTACACCGTCGATTCCCCCGGCGGCCGCCTCCTGGTCGACGTCGCCGCCGACGGGACCATGACACTCACCGGCCCGGCCTACCTCACCGCCCAGGGCACCGTCCGCCTCCACACCTCATGGCCCACGGCCGCCGCGCAAGGCGAAAGGGGGCTCCAGAGACCCGCCCACGGGGCTTCCACACCCGCCCTGCTGGCTCGGGCCGACCGCGGCCTCAACCGCCTCAGCGGCGAACACGGGCACCAGGGCAAGGCGGAGGCATACCGGTGAAGGGCGACGGACACGAGGCACACCCGCTGATCGGCTGCCTCGTTCGCGACATCGCCTCCGGCACCGAGGGCCGGCTGATGGCCGTAGTCCAAGAAGACCTCCCCACCCACACCGGCACCCCCCGCACGACCCGGCGCGCCTACATCCGCCCCACAGCCGGCGGAAGGGAGATCCCCACCGCCCTCGCCAACGTCGAACCCCTCGGCGCATCCTGAGCTCCCGTAGCCCCTTCATCGGCACTGGCTGACGAGGTTGATGAAGAACAGCAGCACGGCCAGCAGGGGGCCGATGCATGCCATACACGGCCGCAGCTGGCGTTGCGGTCGCTGACGCTCTGGAAGAGTTGCTGGACAAGGGCTGAGACGCACGAGAGGGGCGGAAGGTGTGAACCTTCCGCCCCTCTCAGGGTCGGGGCTTCTACGGCGCCGTCGGTACCGACTTGATGACGCGGCGTCGGCGGGCGTCGGCATTGCTCACCTTGCGCGGTGCCTGGGCTCGGGCATCTGGGGTGACCGGCGGGTCCGCGAGCGCTGCGGCCAGGAGCCGGCGCACGTCGGGGTTCATCGCGAAGAAGTACCGCGCGTTGATCCGGTAGTACCCCGTGACGTCGTCCCTCAGCAGCAGGCCAAGGAGCAGCAGCCTGCTGAGCGCGTCGTACACAGTGGAGTCGGAGCTGCCGCAGTCCTTGGCAACGGTCTCCACGGGGACCTCGATCGCGCTGAACAGGCCACCGTGTTCTTCTATCCAGGCCAGAACGCTGCGCTGGCCCGCGGAAAGGTTGAGCGAGTAGAGCGGGGGCGACGCCAGGTCCCGCTCGGGATCGAATGCCGGCATGGTCATCGGTTCGCCGCCTCTCCAGCAGCTCGTCGTGGCCTCGGTGTCATCGGCTCTGCTTGCGATTCAGCCGTCTTCACCGCGTCGGCCTTCGCCTTGGCGGCTCGGGCTCGGGTGATGGCCTTCTCATCCGGAGTGATGCGTGGCGGGTCGAGGCGCTTGATGGTCGTGGCCTGCGTGCTTCCCGCGCCTTCCCAGTATCGCCTAGGAGTCAGCTGGTAGGCGGACGCGCGCGGACTCGGCTTGAGTACCAGCTTCATCGCCACCAGCCTGGACAGGGCCTTCCGCGCCGTCGTCGCGTTGGTGTGGATGTCCGCCGCGAGGTCGTCCGGAGTGACCTTGACGAAAGTGTGCGCCGCATCGTGCTCCCGGAGCCAGTCGAGGGCCGCCCACTCCGAGGCCTTCAGGTCCAGGGAGTACAGGGGAACCTCGTCGCCCTTGGACTGCAGGGTGTAGCCGCTTCCATCGAGTTGGTGCGGGATCCGCTCCTTCGGCTCCACCACCTCGCCGGTGTCCTGGTCAACCAGGGCCAGACGGCGCCTGCGTGTCGGTGGCATGTCGCTCCCATCGCCCCCTAAGAGGCACTTTTTTGCCGGTTAGCTCCGACCAACAGCCTGTCGAGCCGCAAACCTACAGGACAGACTCCGAAGAACGCCCTCTTACGCGCGTGCGCCTCAGGGATGTGTCCCACCTTCCTCCTCACTCCTTCGCTAAGCGGCGGTTTCTTGCCGCTTAGCTCCGAACGACGCCCTCTTCGCGAGCTGCCGAGACCGGTCGACCCCCGACCCTCGCCCATCCGCCTCCCCGGGCCCAGCCAGGCTTCCGGCGCGCAGAGGTCTTGCTAAGCGGCGCTTTTTCGCCTCTTAGCTCCGGAGAACAGCCCTCAAGCTGATGAATCCGCAGGTCACCTCCCGGGGGACTGTCTCTTCTCTCCCGGCCCTCCGTGCGCGTGTCGAGCTCGTCTGCAGGGCATCCATCCCTAAGCGGCAATTTTTCGCCCGTGGAGCGGCACTTTTTCGCCGGTTAGCTGCACGTTTCCGCAGGTCAGGGGCATCTTCTCCTTCTGTCTTCAAACGCGCGCGCGTTTACCACAACCTCAGCCGCCACGGGGTTCACCACGCACAACCGGCGTGTCGAGGCACCACCTTGACGACCCCTCAACCAGCTCAGCCGCAGGTCCGTGTATGGAGAACAAAAACCGCTAGCTCCCAGAATTTCCGGCCGGTCGACGGGACTTGATGCCGAAGCCGGACTGACGTCCGTCTCGGCGTGCACCGCCCAAGGGCGGTCAAAAGAGCCTCCGGCGGGCCACCCTGCGGAGGAGGGGGACCGAACACCAGGTCGGTGGGTGGTTTGGGGTCCGCGGGGGGTTCCTCGTTGGACGGCCCTCCGCACCATGCCCTACGACCGCCCGGGGGCGCGGCGAAAAGCGTGCCGCACCCCCGAACGGCCGCAGGGCCCACCGTGAGTGCCGCCCAACGAGGAACCCCCCGCTCGGGAGGAAGAATGGGCGAGGCAGGGGGAGCGAGGTCCCAGCTCTGCGCGCTGGGACACGGAGTGAAAGCCCCCCGCTTCGCGGGCGGCCGGCTGAGCCCGGCGCCAACAAGCAACGCCAGCCACCTGCGGCCCGTCGGGCGATACGCCTGGGCAAGGAGGCGCGAGGGGAGGCGAGCCCGGGCGCCCGTGCTATCCGTCTCCACGGTGTACGACGCGCTCAGCAGGCTGCTGCTCCTTCGGTGGTTGCGCCGAATTTGAGCCATTCCGAATATGCATTGAGCCAACGAGGCGCACCAAAGCTGCAGTGCAGATGAATCGACATTCTTGGTCACCGAGACGGTGTGGGTTCTGACCTTCCAGTTCCTGGGGTCTCACACATCGGACTGAATTCCGAGAAGGTCCCGCGAGCGTGTGGAAACGCCCGGTTTGCACCGTCCGCGTGGCCGTGAACTGCACTAACGGCTTTCGATGTTGGCCGCCTCTGCGTAACGTATGGGAACAGTCCGGTCGCTTGTGACGGTTGTGGTTCACGCCGCGCGAAATCAGGCCTCAAAGGTCTGCACCGGGCGCGAGGGCTTTCTACGGGGAGGCAGCGGTACCCATGGCACATCTCGATCGGCTTGGCTGGAACAGCAGCCGGGCAGTCCCTGCATTTCTTCTAACCGTCTGCGTGGCCCTCACCGCGGCCTGCACCACATCGAGCGGCTCGGACAACGAGAAGGACAAGGCCGCGTCCCCCACGGTCACAGCCGCTCCGAGCAAGTCGGCGACGCTTGATCCGGCCGAGGCCGCGAAGGCTGAGGCCCTGACCGCGTACAAGGGGTACTGGACAGAACTGCCGAAGGCCTTCGCGGTGCCGGCGATTGAGGGCACAGACCTGAAGCGGTATGCCGCTGCCGAAGCTCTGAACAAGGCCATGGAGACGGTCGCCAACCTGAAGACGAACGGCAGGGTCATGACCGGCGAGCCGGTCGTCTCCAACTCCACCGTGACCGGGGCGGAGCTGGAGAAGAAGACGCCCAACGTCTCCGTCTCGGCCTGCCTGGACATCTCCAAGTGGAAGATCACTGACAAGAAGACCCGTCAGCCTGCACCTGTCGCCTCCAGTCCCGTGAGCAAGTACGTCGTCACGAGCTTCATGGAGCGCTGGGACGGCTCCTGGATGGTCCTCAAGTACGAGCTCCACGCGGACCAGCCGTGCTAGCCCTTCGGTACGTCGCGCTCGCTATCCCTGTTGCCGTGTCCCTGGCTCTCCCCGCCAAAGCTGAAGCAGACGAGAAGCCGAAGTGCGATGCCGACTACGTCTGTCCGATCGTGGTCGTTCCCGGCGGCCCCGGTGGAGGAACTGGAGGCGGCGGTGGAGGCGGTGGAGGGGGAGATACCGGCGGAGGCAACAGCCGGTACACCTGCACCTACACCCTGGCCGACCCTCAGCCTGGGGACGACAGCGCGCTGTGGGGGCCTGGCGGCCGTAAGCCCGGTGTCTCCATGTACATCGAGGACTGCCTCGACAACGAGACCGGCATGCACGACATCAAGAACATCTTCACCGACGCCCCGCCTGGCGGCGGCGGTCCGGTGATTGACCCCGCGGTCGTGGCGCGGCAGGCGGTGGACAAGATGCGGCTGCGGCCGCCGGCGATCGGAATCACGCCGAAGCCGGGCGGCAAGGGCGTGGTCGGCATGCCCGTCTACATGTGGACCGAGACCGGTCCCGAGACATACGGCCCGAACGTGGCTTCGGCGTCCATCGGGCCGGTGTCGGTGACGGCCACCGCCCGGGTGTCGAAGATCGTGTGGAACATGGGCGACGGGATGACCGTCACCTGCACGACGGCCGGTACGCCCTACAAGGCGGAGTACGGCAAGTCGCCGTCCCCGGACTGCGGCCACCGCTACGACAAGCCGTCCTCGACCACTGGCTCCGGCACCTACAAGGTCACCGCGACGTCCACCTGGTCGATCGACTGGCAGGTCACCGGCGGAGCCCAGGGCGGCCAGCTGACCGAGATCCGAACCAGCGCCGTGGACATCAACGTCGCCGAGGTCCAGGTCCTCAACTAGTACGCGCACGGCTTGCACTTCCCCGAGAGGCAGTACCCGAATGGAATCCCCCGCCGCCCCGCCGGTGCCGCGTCCAGCCGGCCCGCGCACCGATCTCCCCATCACCACCGCGGCCCCCGTGAAGCGGCAGCGCCGGTACGCCGCGGCCGCCCTGAGCACCGTGCTGGCCGTCGCGGCCGCCCTCGGCGCTGCCGCCGCCGTGTCCGCCGTCGGTGACCGTACGAAAGTCCTGGCCATCGCGAACGATGTCCCGGCCGGGCAGCCGCTGACGGATGCGGACGTCATCGTCGCGGAGGTCTCGGCCGACGAGGCCCTGACGCCGATGCCTGCCACCGACCGCGCGAGCGTCGTGGGAAAGCGTCCCGCTGTCGACCTGCGCAAGGGCAGCCTGCTCGTCGCTGGCCAGCTCCAGCCCGGCACCGGCCTGGGGGACGACAAGCAGCAGGTCGGCGTGCAGGTCAAGCGCGGCCAGGCCCCCTCCGGCTCCCTCGTGCCCGGCGACAAGGTCCTCGCCGTCACTGTCCCCGGCCAGGGCGAGCAGCCCACCGGCAAGGACGGCGCCGAGGCCCCGCCCACTTCGGTCAAGGCGGTCGTGGTCTCCGTCAGCCGGCCGGACGCGTCCGGCGCCGTTGTCGTCAACCTCGCGGTCGCGTCCTCGGACGGGTCCCTGCTGGCCACCCGCGCTTCCTCCGGCCGGATCGCGCTGGTGCGCGACGTGCGGAGCGGATCGTGACGGTCACCGCGCTGGTGAGCGCGAAGTCGTCCGGTGTGACCACCAGCGCCCTCGCCATGGCCCTGTCCTCCACGCGCCCCTCGCTGCTGGCCGAGTGCGACCCGGCCGGCGGCACCCTGCGCGCAGGGTTCTTCCAGGCCCAGATCACGGCCGGGACCGGCCTCTACCACCTCGCCGTCGCCGAGCGCGCCGGCGAGGACGCCCTCGCGCGGGCCTTCGCCGACCACCTCGTCCGCCTCGACGCCTCCGGAAACCGCCAGGTCCTTCCTGGCCTGACCGACCCGGCCCAGGCCCCCGCCCTCGAACGGAGCTGGCCCGCCCTTGCCCAGGTCATGCGGGTCCTGTCCGACGAAGGCGGCTACGACGTGGTCATCGACGCCGGCCGCCTGGCCCTGGAGTCCGGCCGCCTCCACTCCACCCTCACCCCCGCACCCCTCCTCCACGGTGCGGACCTGGTGCTGCTCGTCGTACGCGCCACCGACCAGTCCCTGGCTCTGGCCCGGCACATGACCGAACCGCTGCGCAACGAGCTCACCGACCGCGGCACCGGCGCCGACGCCCTGGGCGTCCTTCTCATCGAGGATGGCCCCCGCCGCGCCCACGAGGTCTCCGAGGCGCTGCGTCTTCCGGTGATGGCCGCGCTGCCCTGGGAGCCGGACACCGCCGCCTACCTCGCCGGAACCGGCAGCGCCCCGCGAAAGCTGAACAAGTCCGCGCTCCTAGGCGCCGCCCGCACCGCCCTCGGGCACCTCCAGGCGGCCGCCTCCCGGCGAGCCCTGCACCAGCAGTACCCGCCGGCCCCTCCAGCGCTGGCCGCCCAGCCGGCACCGGCTGCCCTCCCGGCACAGGCACAGGCCACTCCTCAGGTCGCCGGGGTTCTTCAGCGCCTGAGCCAGGGACGGGTGGATCCCCGTGTCTGATACCCAGCAGCGCCCTGACGGCCCGACCGCACAAGGCCCCGCCGACATTGCCGGCCTGCTCACTGGCCGTATCGGCACGACGCGCATCCCCCAGCCCGCGACGGCACCAGTCCCGGCCCCCGCCCTGCCGGCTCCCACCCGCCCGGCGGCGGCCAGTCCGGGCGCGGTCCCGAAGTTGGCCGGGCTGCCTGGCCAGCTGCCGGTCGCCTGGGAGGTGATCGAGGCGCTCCAGGCCGAGGTGTCCGCAGAGCTGTCCGCGCACGACCCCAGCCGCCTGCTGGAGGAGGACGACCGTCGGGCCCAGGCCCGGTCCATGGTGACCAAGGCCGTCGCCAGGTGGTCCACGAAGTACTCGCACGGCAACTCCGCACTCTCGGCGGCCGAGGAACACGCCATCGGGGCGGCGGTGTTCGACGCGATGTTCCGCGGTGGCCGCCTCCAGGGCCTGCTCGACGAGGAAGGCGTCGAGGACGTCATGGTCGACGGGCTCCGCGCGCACATCGAGTACTACGACCGTCCCCGCCGCAGCATCGACCGGGTTGCCGACTCACACGCCGAGCTGATCACCTGGGTCAACCGGATGGCTGGCCTGTCGGGCCACGGCGAGCGTGCCTTGACCCAGGCCACGCCGAATGTCGGCTTCCGCATGCCCGACGGGTCCCGCGTCACCGCGAGCCTGCTCACCACCCGCCCGTCGGTGGTGATTCGAAAGCACCGCATCCGCCAGCACGGCATCGACGAGCTCGTCCAGTGGGGCTCGATCAACCCGCTGCTGCGGGCCTTCCTCCTGGCCTGCGTCCAGGCGAAATTGAACATCCTGGTGGTCGGCGACATGGGCGCCGGCAAGACCTCGCTGCTGCGCGCCCTCGGCCGGGAGATCCCGCCCGGCGAGCGGATCGCGACCCTGGAGTCCGACCGCGAGCTCTACCTCGACGAGCCCGGGCCGCCGGACAAGCCGGGCCCGCTCACGTTCGCGTTCGAGGCCCGCCAGTCCAACGGCGAGGTCCGCGGCGGCACCGGCGCGGGCGAGGTCACCATCGGCGACATGTTCCCCACCGCGCTGCGCTACAACGTCAACCGGGTGATCGTCGGTGAGGTCCGCTCCACCGAGGTCCTCCCCATGCTCCAGGCCATGTCCGCGGGTGGCTCCGGCTCGATGTGCACCCTGCACGTGCGCCGTCCGCACGCGATCATCTCCCGCCTCGTGCAGCTGTGCACCGAGGCCGGCATGCAGACCGAGGCCGCGAACCACTTGATCGCCTCCGCGATCGACGTGGTCGTCTACCTCACCTACCTGGACGAGACCGCGATCGGCGGCCGCAAGCACCGCTTCGTCTCCCACATCTACGAGGTCCACGACGTCGTCGGCGAGGGCGGCCGCCCCACCACCAGCGAACTCTTCGCCCCCCACGGCGACGAACCGCGCGCGGTGTACCGCAACATGCCGTCGTACATAGACGTCCTGGAGCGCACCGGCACCTTCGACCGCCGCTGGCTGACCCAGAACCCCGAGGGCGCCTGGGGTCCGCCCATGAAGTTGGTGAAGCGGCGATGACCAACCTGCAGAACAGGAAGCCATGTGACCCGCGAAATCGCCTATATCGCCGCGACCCTCACGGGAGGGGCCGTGGTCCTCGCCGGCTTGCTCGTGTGGTGGCTGCACAGCTGATGACCGAACCAGAGATCCGGGAGGTGTGGTGAACTCCTCGCAGCTGGCTCTCGTTGCCGCGCTGTGCGCCCTCGTCATGGTCCTCGCCGGCCTGATCGCCGTACGCGAGTGGCGCGGCCGTGTCGTGGACGCGGCGAAGCCCGCATCCCGCCGCGCCAGCCGGATCCGCGCGGCGAAGGCGACCCTGCCCGAGGCCTGGCAGCGCCGCTGGCGCGCCGTGGCCACCACCGCTGGCATCACCGTCCTCGCGGTGTGGGCGTGGACCGGGTGGCCCGTCCACGGCATCCTCGCCGGCGCCGCGGTCCTGGGCTTCCCCTTCCTCCTCAACCCCGGCACCGCCGCCGAGCAGCGCATCGAGCGCCTGGAGGCGATCGGGCAGTGGCTCAACGGGCTGGCGGGCATCCACACCGCGGGCATCAGCCTCGTGCAGACCATTCGCGCCAGTGCCCGCAACGCGCCCGCCCCCATCGCCGCCAACGTGCGGGCGCTGGATGAGAGGCTGCGCTCTGGCATGGACTCCAAGCAGGCTTTCGCCCTGTTCGCGGACGAGCTCGGCGACGGCGTCGTGGACCACGTCGCGCTGCTCTTCCAGTCGCACGCGGCGAATATGGGCCCCGGCCTGTCGACCGCGCTGGAGGCGCTCGCGGTGACGATCCACCAGCAGGCAGCCGACGCCCGCGACATCGAGTCCGACCGCGCCAAGATCCGCAAATCCAGCAGGATCGTCTCGATTGTGATCTGCATCGTCTTCGTCGGCTGCATGCTCAACGAAGCCTGGTCCGCCTGGTATCAGTCCCCGGCTGGGCAGGTCGCCCTCGCGATCCTCGGCGGGCTCTTCGCCTGGACGCTGGCCTGGCTGCGCCGGGCCGCCGCGACGAAGCCGGATCCCCGCCTCCTCAATCCGCTGACCCCGGCCGAGCCGGCCGCCGCCATGGGAGCCGCCCGATGATCCCCATGGAAGCGGTTCTGCCCGCGGCGGCCGCCGGAGCCCTCACCGGGGTGGCCATCCGCGCCCTGTGGCCGGCCCGGCCCGATGTCGTCTCCGTTATGGACCGGCTCGACGCCGACCACATCGCCCGCCAGCCCAGGATCATGGCCACCAGCACCGGGTCCCTGCCGGAGAAGGTCGGCACCCGCCTTCTGGCGGGCTTCGGCGAGCGGATCACCCTGCCCGTCCGTGACCTCGCTCTCCTGCGGATCAGCCCCGCCGAGCACCTCGGCAAGCGGGCCCTGTTCGCGCTGTACGGGCTGGTCCTGCCGCAGCTGGCCGGCGCGCTCCTGTCGATGCTGGGGGTGAGCTTGCCCTTCGTGATGCCGGCCGCCGGGGGCCTCGGCCTGGGCGCCCTGTTCTGGCTCTGGCCCGGCCAGGAAGTCAGGAAGGAGGCCGCGGCCGCCCGGCTCGTCGTACGGCACGCCGCCGCCTCCTACCTCGACCGGGTCGCCCTGGCCCGCATCGCCAACTCAGGCGCCGCCCAGGCCCTGACCGACACCGCGGACGTGGGCGACGGCTGGATCTTCGAACGGATGCGGCAGGCCTTCTACGAGGCCGACCTAGCCGGCGTCACCGTCTGGGACGCCCTCAAGCAGCTCGGCGAGGAGCTCGACATCCCCGAACTCACGCGCCCGGCTGACACCCTCGCCCTCGCGGGCGACGGCGCCGCCGTCTACACCACCCTCCAGGCCCAAGCCCGCCAGCTGCGCGTCGCGATCCTCTCCGACGCCAAAGCCCAAGCCAACGAAGCCAGCACGAGCATGGTGCTGCCGGTGACTTTCGCGGTCCTGCTGATGCTCGTCTTCGTCGTCCTGCCGCCCGTTGTCTCCATGTTCAACGGCTGAACCCCAAGGGAGAGAAACATGCACATCCGCGCCCTGACCACCGTCCTCGCCGCCCGCTGGGAGCGCCTGAAGAAGGCCGGCGACGCCGGACAGACCTCGGCCGAGCTCGCCGTCATCGCCGGTGTCGTTATCGCCATCGCCATCGCGGTCGTCGCCGCGATCAAGACGTTCACCGACGCCAAGATCCCGCTCATCAGCGGCTGAACCACCCACCAGGAGGAAGGAAGCGGCGTGAAAGACCAGGTCAGCAGCCGGTGGCGGCGCCTACGGGCACGTCTGCGGGACGAGGGCGACCGTGGCTCGGGCAGCGTAGAGCTGGCCGTGCTCGCCGTCGTGGTGCTGTTCCTGGTCTTCGCCGCGATCCAGACCGGCATGTACTTCCACGCCCGATCCGTCGCCCGCTCCGCCGCCACCCAGGGAGTCGAGGCCGGCCGCCAGCTCGGCGCCGGCCCCGGCGACGGCGTCGCCCAGGCCCAGGAACTCCTCGCCAAGTACGGCAGCGTCCGCGGCGCGAGCGTCTCCGCCGAGGGCAGCGGCCCGGAACAGATCCGCATCACGGTCCGCGGCACCGTCGCCACCCTCGTCCCGGGCTTCGAGCTGGATGTCGTCCAGAGCGCCGAGGCTCCCGTCGAGCGCTGGGTGGAGGCCCAGTGAGGCGGGCCCGGTGCTACAACTGGCGCGAGGACCGGGGCAGCTACTCCGTCGAGACCGTCATCCTTGCCCCGGCCATCATCGCCCTCATGCTGCTGATGATCGCCTTCGGACGGGTCACCGACGCGGCCGGCGCCGTGGATGGCGCCGCTCGCGCGGCCGCCCGCGCCGCGTCCCTCGAACGGGAAGCCGGCGCCGCGCAGGCTGCCGGGGCGGCGGCCGCGACCCGCAGCCTCACCGGCGAGGGAATCCACTGCGCCGACTCCAGCGTCTCGGTCGACACCTCCGGGTACGGACTCGACATCGGCCAGGAGGCCACCGTCCGCGTCACGGTTGCCTGCACCGCTCCACTCGGCGAGATCGGGCTGCCCGGGCTCCCCGGATCCCGAACCCTCAGGGCATCGTGGACCAGCCCGATCGACTCCTACCGAGGCCGCCAGTGATCACCGCCCTCACCCGCCGCATCACCGCTCTGCGGGAACGGATCCGCCACGGCGGCGACCGGGGGTCGCTGTCACCGTTCTACGCGCTGAGCGCCATCGGCATCATCATGATCATGGGGCTTCTGGTCGACGGCGGCGGCGCCCTCAACGCGACGAACAAGGTCACGGGTCTTGCGCAAGAGGCCGCGCGCGCGGCCGGCCAGCAGCTCAACGTCCCCGCCGCCGTCCAGGGCACCGAGATCACGCTGGACCCGGACGCCGCCGTCGCTGCCGCCCAGGACTACCTCGCCGCCCAGAACGTCTCGGGCTCCGTGACCGTCACCGACGGCGGCCAGCGCCTCGAAGTCACCGTCCACGACACCTACACCACGTTGTTCGCCCAGTTCGTGGGTAGGTCGACGATCAGTGTGTCAGGCACGGCACACGCCCGACTGCACACCCAAGCCGGAGGCTGACCGCCCCATGAGCACCCCCCTACGCCTGCTCCGCGCCCTGCTCGGCCTCGCCGTCCTGGCCGCACTCATCGCCGGCATCCCCCTAGTCCTGCTGGCCGTCGGGTATCAGCCCACCGACTTCGTCGGCGGATGGGATCTGTTGACCCAGCAGGACGACGGCCGGCTGTTCTTCACGGTGCTCACGACCATCGGCTGGATCGGCTGGGCGCTGTTCACCCTCTCCGCCCTCGTCGAGATCGTCGCCCTGTTCCGCGGCCGCAAGGCGAAGCGGATCAAGGGCCTCGGCGGGATGCAGTCCTTCGCAGGCCTCCTCGTCGGCGGCCTCGTCCTGCTCGCCCCCACCGCAGCCTCAGCCGCGACGACAGGCCCGGCCGTCGCGGCGACCGCCGTGCAGACCGCGGGCACCAGCAGCGCGGCGACGGCCCAAACGGCGGCCGCGGCGGAACAGGACGCGTGGCCCACCCACACGGTTTCCGGGGATTCCGAGCTCCCGTGGGACCTGGCGGAGCAGTACCTGGGGAGCGGCCCGCGCTGGAAGGACATCGCCGCCCTCAACCCGAGCGTCCCGCAACTCGCGGCCGGCGACCAGTTCCTGCCCAAGGGCACCGTGATCCGGCTGCCCGCCGACGCCAACATCGCCAAGCCGGCCGCCCCGGCCCCCGCGCAGGACGCACCCGCCCACCCGGCCACGCCGGAGACGGCCGCGCCCGCGCAGCAGCCCGCGCAGGCCGCCCCGACGGACGCAAAGCCCGCTGCGGCCGAGGCCGAGCATGTCGTCAAGCCCGATGAGAACCTCTGGGGCATCGCTGACGAGCACGGTGACCCGGAGGACTGGCCGAAGATCTTCGAAGCCAACCGAGGCAAGACGTTGCCCGGCGGCGGGACGTTCGACAACCCCGACCTGATTGTCCCCGGCCAGAAACTCGTCCTCCCCACCGCAACCGCCCCGGCTCCCGCTCCCGACAGCCGGCCCGCCCCGGACAAGGCACCGCCGACGCCGGACACGGCGAAGGACACCCCCACGCCGGTGGCACCCGCCCCCGCGCCCTCGCAGCCCGCCACCCCTGCGCCCGCCACCCCTGCGCCCGCCACCCCTGCGCCTGCCGCCTCCGCCCCCAGCGCCTCCGCTCCCACGCCCGCGCCCGCGCAGGACGGTCAGAAAGCGGATACCGCCCAGCAGCTGCAGGACACTGACGAGGCTCTGGCGCCCGCTGCGGTCTGGATGGGAGCTGGTGCCCTGGCTGCCGCCCTCATCGGGACCCTCGCCACCCGCCGCATCCTCCAGCAGCGCCGCCGCAGGCCCGGCCGTCGCATCCCCATGCCCACCGGCAGCGCAGCCGCCACCGAACAGGGCCTGCGCGCAGCCCAGCACCCCACCGGCTTCGATCTCCTCGACGCCGCCCTGCGCACGTTGGCCCTCAACCTCGCCGCGGCGGAGCGCGACCTGCCGGTGGTCACCGCCGTCGTCCTGCACGAGCAGAAGGTCGAGCTCCACCTCGACGGCGATGTCCCCCCGATGAAGCCCTTCTCGGGCGCCGCCGGCCGCGCCGACCTGTGGACGTGCCCGGCCTCCAGTCCCGACCTCGCCGACCCCGTAGCCCTCCAGGGCGCCGACGCGCCCTACCCGGCCCTGGTCTCCCTGGGCTGGGACGGCGCCGGCCGCCTCGTCCTCGTCGACCTGGAGCACGTCGGCGTCCTCCACCTCGACGGCGACACCGACCACGCCCGCCACGTCCTGCAGGCCATCGCGGTCGAACTCGCCAGCACCCCTCTGCCCGGCCACCTGGAGATCACCGCCCTGGCCGACACGGCAGCCGGCCTCGACGACGCAGCACCTGAACGCGTCGCCCGCACCGACACCCTCACCGACGCGATCGCCGAACTGACCAGCCACACCGTCGACCAACGGCGCGCCCTGGCCGCGCTCGGCGCACCCACCCTGCGCGCAGCTCGCCTCCAGGAAGATGCCGGCGGCTCCTGGACGCCCCACATCCTTCTCGCCGCGGAACTCCCCGAAGGGGACCAGACCGAGGCGCTGTTCGACCTGATCACGGCCCAGCCGCGGGTCGCCGGCGCGGTGGTCACGGCCAGCGAGACCGCCGACCTGGCCCCGGAGGAGGGCTGGACCCTGCACTGCGCGGGACCGGACGAGACCATCGTCCTGCCCGGCTCCGGCCTGCCCATCAAGCTCCAAGGCCTGACCGACCAGCACTTCGCCGACGCGATCGAGCTGCTCACCCTCTCCGCGGCCGAAACCGACGTTCCCGCGCGCGACGAGTGGCTTGACGGCCTCCTCGACACCGATGAGCAGGCGGAAGCGGAGGAAGACCAGGCTGAGCAAGGCCGGGAGGACGCGCACGAGGAAGACCCGTCGGACGACGCCGATGAGAGCAGCGACGGCGAAGCCCAGCAGCCGGAAGCCGGTGCCGACGAGGACGGCCTGCCGGACGAGTACGCCGACATCGAGCGAGAGGAACTGAAGACCGCACACCAGGCCGAGGCCGACACCTCCACTGACGAGACGGACGAGGGGCCCGTACAGCCCGCAGCCCCCACGGCCGCGGTTTCCGACGGCCAGACCGAGCACGGCACCAGCGGCCCGCCCCTCGCTGACCTCTTCGACCCGCCCGCCGTTCCCGTTCCGGCCCCGGCCCCGGCAGCGGCAGCTGCTGCGCTTGAACCAGCGCCTGAAGCCGCCCCCGTTCTGACCAAGCAGGAAGGTTCCCCGGCTGAGGCCCCGGAGGCCGAGAACCCGGCCCCTGCCCGGCTCCCAGTGCCCGCCCCGACTCGCGGCGTGGACGATGCC
Source organism: Streptomyces sp. NPDC058662 (assembly GCF_042716255.1). NCBI lineage: Bacteria > Bacillati > Actinomycetota > Actinomycetes > Kitasatosporales > Streptomycetaceae > Streptomyces > Streptomyces sp. NPDC058662. The sequence continues at coordinate 62,538 of NZ_JBHXRU010000016.1, forward strand.
GACGGCACCAAGGCAACGTATGGCAGCGCGCCGACGGTTCTCCTCCTCGGGCGAGTGCTCGTCAAGGGAGCCGCAGGTCGGATCGACTCCAACCGTCTGAACGCGGCTGTCGAGCTCGTCTCCTATCTCGCACTCAACCCCGGCGCCGACCACCACGCCATCGACGACGCCCTCTGGCCGGGCCGCCTGGTCAACAAGGAGATGCGCAACAGCGTCATCAGCCGCACCCGCTCCTGGCTCGGCAAGAACGCCGACGGCGAGGCGTACTTCCCCCGGGTCCAGCACACCGGTGACAGCCGCTACCGCCTCGCCCAGGCCGTCACCTGCGACTGGAAGACCTTCCAGAACTTCGCCCGCACCGGCCTCGCCCGCCACGACGAAGACGGCGACCTCGCACTGCGCCGAGCCCTCGCGCTCGTCCGCGGCCGCCCCTTCGCCGCGATTGACCCCCAGCGCTACGCCTGGGCCGAGCCGGCGGTGCAGGAGATGGTGTCGGCCATCGCCGATGTCGCCTACGAGCTGTCCACCCGCCGCCGGGAGGCCGCCGACTACGCCGGCGCGCTCTGGGCCGCGCACCAGGGCCTCCTCGCCGCCGAGGAGAACGAACTCCTGCACCGGCAGGTCTTCCTCGCCCACCACGGTGCCGGAGACGTGGAGGCTCTCCGTGAAGCCGCCGCGCGGCTGGCCCGCATCAACGAAGGCCTCGGCGGGGGAGTGGACATGGAAGCGGAGACAGCCCAGCTGCTGAGCACGCTGCTGCCGAAGCCGGTCATCCTGCGCTGAGAGCAGGCCGACGGGTGCGGCCACACAGGCAAGGCCCGGATTCCCGCTTTGGGCTGCGGGAATCCGGGCCTCTCCTTTGGATCCGGTCAGGCCGCCCGAGTGTGTCCGTGCGCTGCGTGCGGGAGGAAGGCGGTCGCGGTGAAGGCGAGGGCCGGGCCCGTGGGCATGATCGAGTCGCGGACGGCGCTGAAGCCGCGGGGCCTGAATTCGGCGACCTCGCCGGAGACACAACCACGGCCCCCACCTCAGTTGTGCAGGTGGGGGCCGTGGCTCTGTGGATTGTCAGTGCCATCGCTGACAATCTAATGACAGCGGGGATTGCCCACCTCCCCGTCATGACCGGGGAGGATGAGGTGGTCCCCGCTCACACCTCGCCAGCGGCAGCGATGTTGATAAATGTGGTGTACGCGCTGGCCGACAGCATCAGGACGAGGCCGGCCGGACGCTTGGAGTCTCGGACGGCGATCTTGTTGTAGCCGGTGGTTGAGAGGTCGGCGACCTCGATGCACTGGGACTCTCCGCCCCCGGAGTACGACGACTTGCGCCACTCCACGTCGCCCAGGTCGCCGGCGCTGAGGCTGGCCTGTTCAGTCACGGGGTCTTCCCTTTCATGTAGCTCTTGACCATTTCGCGCGAGGCATCGACATCCAAGGCAGCGTCGACCACGGCATCGAAGGCCATGGCGAACGCATCAACATCTTCCGGGTCCTCCAGAAAGACACCGCCTCGCAGGTGGTCGATCAGCACCACGGGCGGCCAAGGGTTCCGGAAGTCCATGACGGTCATGTTGCTGGTGAGGCCGGGGTGAGCCGGTGCCCCCAGCGGCATGACGCGGATCGTGACGTTGTCCCTCTCGGACAGGTCCAGGAGGCCAAGGAGCTGGTCCCGCATCACGTCTGGTGTCGCGCCCGACGGCGCGAAGAGCGCAGACTCGTCGATAACGGTGTCCAGGCGTGCCGGATTCTCGGAGCGCGTCAGCACCATTTTCCGTGCCTGGCGGACCTGTACGAGTGAATCGGCGTTCTTGCGGACGGCGGGACTGGGCGAGCTGAAGATCGCGCTGTGCGCGTAGGCGGGTGTCTGCAGAAGAGCTGTGATCAGCTGGGGAAAGTACGTCTTGATCGAGACCGCGGCCTCTTCGAGGGCGATGCTGTCCGCGTACGGCTTGGGCAGTACATCCGAGTAGGCCGCCCACCACTTGCGCTGGTGTGACTCGGCGACACCGGTGATGCCGCTGATCTCAGCGTGGTCGGTAACGCCGTATGCCTCCAGCAGGGTTGCGACCTCACTGGCCTTGATCTGGTACTGCCCCGTCTCGACCCGGGACAGGCGCGTGCTTTCCCATCCAAGTGCAGCGGCGGCCTGCACGAGAGTCATTGCACTTCGCTTCCGGTACCGGCGCAGCAAGGACCCAAGTCTGCGCCTCATAACCGGCGGTGCAGTCTGAGGGCTCGTCATGGGCGCAGTGTGGCACAACATTGCGGCCCTGCCGAGAGACAGCTGGTTCCACTTCTCTGCGGATTCTCTCCACAATATTGCGGATTCACTGCAAGTAGGAGCATGCTCTACGCAGGCCGGAATGACTGAGCGTCAGTTCATGATCATTCGTGACTCTGGGTCAACTGGGCTTCATGCTCCCTGCCCCAGTTGCTGCGCCCGCCCCGCTCCCCGTCAGCACGGAGGACTGCGCCATGTCGATTGCCGCACCACTTCCCAATGCCGACTTGCTGCGCCTCACCGGGGTGCCGAATCCGCTACCCCTCCTGGGCGGCGCGGAGGTCAACTTCAAGCGGACCGGGCTGCAGGACTGCGACAACCAGCGCCCGAAGCAGGTTCGACGCATCAGCACGGCCTACTTGGGCGTGTGGGGGCTGCGAGAACTCGTGGACGACACCGCGCTTCTACTGTCCGAGCTGGTCACCAACGCCTTCACGCACGGGGATGGCGAGGTGGTGCGCGTCCGCCTCTACCTGACCGACCAGTACGTCTGCCTGGAGGTCCGCGACGGCAGCCGTGAGGCCCCACGACTCCAACCGGTCGGCCCCCTCGACGAGAACGGCCGTGGCCTGCTCATCGTGGACGCCCTGGCCGACGCCTGGGGAGTCACCGAGGGCGGCGCATGTGTCTGGTGCACCGTCCGCCGAGACGTCCATCAGCCGGAGGGTTCACGATGACCTGGGAACTCGCCTGCGACACCAGCAAGACAGCCGTCTTACGCGTCCTTGAGGCGCTACAGCCGATCCGGACACCGGTCCTGCACTCCGTCTTCGACGACCTCGAACGCGTTCTCGGCCCGGACTACGTGCCGGACGAGGAGGAGACACAGGACCTCACCCTGCGGATGCGCGGCCACCTCATGCAGCTCCTCGCCGCCGTCCCGGAGTACGAGTCCAGGCGAGCAATCGCCGACCTCGTCGCGACGGTCCGCGGCCTCCTCGACGTGGAAGTGCCGGGCGACTACATGGGCATCCGGATACACCTGCGCCGCATGGCGCTTGCCAGCCTCGGACTCCCCGGCTTCGCCCGTGTCCCGGCTCCCTCCCCCTGATCGCCCGCGCCCGCCCGCTGGCAATCACCGTAGGCGACCGCGCGAGTGCTCCAACTTCCCTCCGCCGGCGGCCCCTCCCGGCCCCCTGCTACCACCTCACTACCAGGGACACCGCATGTACGTGATGAAGCCGCTCGCGACCGCCGACACGGCGGCGGTCGACAAGCTGATCGCCGCCCGGATGGACTTCCAGATCGCCAACCACCACCGTCCCCGCGGCGAGGGACTCGGCCTGCGCGATGTCGTCACCGGAGCCGGCGCGGGTACCGGCCTGCACGACGCGGCCGCCGGTACCCCGAGCAGCGCCCCGGACGACGGCGGGACGGCCATCGGGATGTGGGAAGACGAGGAGCTCGTTGCCGCCTTCGTGCTCCAGCACGCTGCGCCCCAGCAGGGATGGACCATCGAGGAGCGCGAGGAGCCCACACTCCTCGTCGCCCACGCCTACTCCCTGCCCGGCCAAACGCTCCTGGGGCGGCTGACTGCTCTGTGGCTCAGCGACTACGCCGCCCGCCAGCACAAGCAGCCGTGGGTCCGCTGCACCGTCCAAGAGCAGGCCCTGGCCTGGCGCCTCGCCCGAAGCTGCGGATGGCGCCACGTCCGCGACGTCCACGACATCCACGGCAACTTCCACCTGATGCAGCGTCCACCCGAGCGGGCGAACCGGCTTGAGGTCGTGGTTACCAGCGTGGGCGTGCCCGACCTGCGCCCGGACGCAGATCACCGGCTCCCGGCATAGACACCGACGCCGGAGCACGGGCCCGAATCGCGCACCCCACAGCGCTACGGTCCGGGCCTCTCTCTGCCGGACCACACCGGCACCACCGCGCCCAACCAGGCCCTGCGCACAGGGCACACCCAGGAGGCTTCGTGACCAACCAACCGCACCCCGCCGCAGTAGAACTCCTCGACGTCCACCGGCTGCACCTGGTGGAGACGGCTCCACCCCGGCTGACGCAGGAGCAGAGCGCGGCTATGGACCGCATGTGGGAGGAGATGACCGCGTCCAACCCGTCGATGTTCGACGGGCCGGTCGTGGTGTGCGCGGGACTGGACTGGAAGGACCCGCACACGCTGGTCCTGACCTGGTACCGGGCCACGTACCGCCTGTACGTTCTGCGCCTGGACCCGGTCCATGCCGTGTCGGCGCCCTCGGTGTTCGTGTCCGTCGCCCAGCCCACGGACAACGGCCGGCTGCTGGTGGGACGCATGGCGTCGTCCACCGCCGCTCCGGGACGCTGGCAACTGCCCGGCGGCACGATCGAGCCGCCCTCCGACGGGGCCTTGCTCGACCTGGGCGCGCTGCGCCGACACGCTTCGCGGGAGCTCCTGGAGGAGGTCGGACGCGATGTCCCGCCTGACGACTTGAGCCTTTGGGCTGTCACCCGCGGCGATAAGGGCAACATCGGCATCCACTTCCGTGCGCCTGCCTGCTCGGCCGCCACACTCGACCACCAGTACGCGGAGCTCGTCTCCGTCGAGACCGCCCAGGGCCGCACCCCGGAGCTGGACCGGATCGCGTTCGTACGCTCCGCACTCGACGTCGAGCACCTCGACGGGCGCAGCGTGGACTTCCTGCCCATGCTCGCCGCGCGGCACGCCGCGGCGGACACCCCTCAGCAGACCGACAGCAGGAGGTAGCAGATGGCCAGGCCCGCAGGCACCTCCCAAGACCCCACCGTGCACAGCACCACCCCCGGTGGGAAAGAGCAGCTCCTCGTCGCGCTGGCCGGCGAGCTGGCCGAAGCGGCCTGCTCCCGCATTCCCGTGCCGGCCCTGGCGGGGCGCTTCCCGGGCCTGACCCTCGAAGACTCCTACCGCATCCAGCAGATCAACGTGGAGCGACGGGTCTCGGGGGGCGCCCGGGTCGCCGGTCACAAAATCGGTCTGACCTCCCCCGCCATGCAGCAGCAGATGGGCATCCACGAACCCGACTCCGGATTCATCCTGGGCGACATGGTCGAGCCGAGCGGGTGCCGGCTGCGGGCTGCAGACTTCATGAACCCCAGGATCGAGACCGAAATCGCCTTCAGGCTCGGCCACGACCTGGCAGGTCCCGTTGACTTGGGCGCGGTCCGAGGCGCGGTCGCCGAGGTGTTCCTCGCGTTCGAGGTCCTCGACATCTCCTACACCGGCTGGGACATCACGCTGGTCGACTCCATCGCCGACAACGCGGCGTGCGCCCGCGTGATCCTCGGCAGCCCCGTGCCCTTCGACCCGGCCGCCGATCTCGGCGCCGAGCAGATCGTGACCAGCGTCAACGGGCACACGGCGGCGACCGGAGAAGGGCGCGACATCCTCGGCGACCCCCTGAAGGCGCTGGTCTGGCTGACGCACCGCCTGCCCGTCCTGGGCACCACCCTGCGAGCCGGAGACATCGTCCTGGCCGGGTCGGTCCACGCCAGCTTCCCGCTCACCTCCGACACGAACATCCGAGCCACATCCACCCACCTGCCCGCAGTCCACCTCCACGTTCTCTGACCCGCCACCACCAGCGAACGGAGTACACCGTGCTGAACACGGCCGTCCTCGGTACCGGTCTCCTCGCCCTCGACCTCGTCGAGCGCGTACAGAACTCCCCGCACCTACGCTGTGGGCTCGTCATCGGCCGCACCCCGCAGAGCAACGGGATCGCCCAGGCCACCCGCATGGGCTGCGCCACCGCGGCTGGGGGCATCGCCGCCCTGGCCGACGCGGGCGAGGCCTTCGACATCGTCTTCGACGTCACCAACGCCTTCGCCCACCCCGCCCACTGGGCACAGCTCGCAAACACCGGCACGACCCTCATCGACCTCACGCCCACCAGCGGCGGCACCCTGATCGTGCCTGCCGTGAACGGCGCCCAGGCCACCGCCCACCGGCACATCGGCCTCATCACCTGCGGCGGACAGGCATCGATCCCCATCCTGCACGCCATCGCCCAGCACTACCAGCCGCACCACGTGGAGATGGTCGCCACCGCCGCCAGCCGCAGCGTAGGCAGAGCCAGCCGCCTCAACCTCGACGAGTACATCGAGGCGACCGGGTCCGCGATCCAGCAGTTCACCCAGGCCGCCACCGCCAAAACCATGCTGAACATCAGCCCGGCCTCACCTCCGCCGCCCTTCCGCGTCGCGATGACGATCGTCGCCCCCGGCATGGACCCGGGCCCCGTCCGCGAGCTCGTGGAGTCCGCCGCCACCACCATGCGGGCCTTCGTCCCCGGATACCGCCTCATCTCGTGTGCCGTCACCGGCGACACGGCTCGTGTGGTCGTGGAGGTCACCGCCACCCGCGGCGGCATGCCGTCACACGCGGGCAACCTCGAAGTCATCAGCGCGGCCGCCATCCACGCGGCGGAGCAGCACGCCCTCGCCAGGATTCCCGCCCTGAAGGAGACCGCCCGATGAATCCCCGCCCTCAGGCCCCGCTCGTCATCCACGACCCGACACTGCGCGACGGGCAGCACGCTGTGCGCCACCAGCTCGACCGCGAACAGATCCGCGCCTACGCCGCCGCAGCCGACGCGGCCCGCGTTCCCGTGGTCGAGATCGGCCACGGCAACGGACTGGGCGCGTCCTCGTACCAGGTGGGCCACGGCCGGCTCAGCGACGACGAGATGCTCTCCACCGCCCGCGAAGCCCTCACCGACAGCAGGATGGCCGTGCTCATGGCACCGGCCTGGGGCACCTCCGCCGATCTCGGCAACGCCGTACGACGCGGCGCGGACATCGCCCGCATGGCGGTCCACTGCACCGAGGCCACCGCTACCGAACGCCACCTCGGCGTGATCCGTGAACTCGGGGCCGAAGCCCAGGGCGTGTTGATGATGAGCCACATGGCCACCCCCGGCCAGCTTGCCGAGCAGTGCGCCCTGATGGTCGGCTACGGCGCGCAGGCCGTCGGCATCATGGACAGCGCCGGCCACTACCTGCCCGACGATGTCACCGCCCGCATCACCGCCATCACCACCGCCGTGGACGTTCCCGTGATCTTCCACGGACACAACAACCTCGGCATGGCGGTTGCGAACTCCGTGGCCGCCGTCGAGGCAGGCGCCCGCGTGATCGACGCGTGCGCCCGGGGATTCGGCGCGGGCGCGGGCAACACCCAGCTGGAAGTCCTCGTCCCCGTCCTCGAACGCCTCGGTCACCCCACCGGGATCGACGTGCGGCGCCTCGCCGACGCCGCCGATCTCGCCGAGCGCACCCTCATGCCCGCCCCGCCGACGATCGACTCCACCAGCCTCGCCAGCGGCCTCGCTGGAGTCTTCTCCGGATTCAAGAAGCCGGTCCTGGATGCCGCCGCCCGCGAAGGTGTCCACCCCTGGGACCTGTTCCACGAGCTCGGACGGCGTCAGATCATCGCCGGCCAGGAGGACGTCATCCCCGACGCAGCCCGCAGCCTCAAGGCCGAGGAGGCCTACCGATGACGAACTCGCCCGCGCCCGCCGGAGTGTGGATCATCACCCCCGGCCACGCCCCCACCCGATTCCCGACGGCGCGCGCCAGCGGCGCGGACGTCGCCCTGGTCGACCTGGAGGACTCCGTCCCTCCAGCCGCCAAGCCCCACGCCCGCCTCGCGGCCCGCGCCTTCTTCACCACCCCGGTGCCGTCCGGCACAGTCCTGGGCGTACGCATCAGCTCACCCAGCACCCGCGACGGCATCCACGACCTGGCCGCCCTCGCCGACTACCCGGTGGGCCCGCAGATCGTCCTGATCCCCAAGGTGGAATCGCCCCGCGACATCGAGATCGTCGCCGGCGCCCTCGACACCCCCGACCACACCCCACACCTGTACGCGCTGATCGAGACACCGCGCGCTCTGGAGGAGCTGCCATCCATCGTGCGCGCCGAGCGCATCGCGGGCGTCCTGTTCGGGACGGCCGACTACGCGACGGCCGTAGGCTGCGCCCGGGGCTGGGAGCCGATGCTCCACGCCCGCTCGACACTCGTCGCCAGCGCCGCCGCCGCAGGAATCCCCGCCATCGACTCACCGTTCTTCGACCTCGACGACCTCGACGGCCTCCGGGATGAAGCCGAACGCGTCAAGGCCCTCGGCTTCGCGGGAAAGAGCTGCGTACACCCACGCCACCTCGACGTCCTGACGAAGGTGTTCAGGCCGACGGACGAGGAGATCGCCGCCGCCCGCGCCATCGTGGCCGCGGCCGAAAACGCCGGCGGCCGCATCATCCGCGTCGGCCACCAGATGGTCGGCCCGCCCATGGTCCAGGCAGCCCGCTCCCTGCTCGTCCGCGCGGACGCCCGCACAGCCGAGGTGACCGCGTGAACAGCGAAATGCCCCTGGGGTACCGGCAGGTCGGCGAAGGCCGCTACCGGGAGATCGTCGGACTCGGCTACCACGACCTGCGGGAGGGCCTGGTCATCGAGCACCGGCCCGGCCGCACCATCACCGAGGCCGACAACGTCCTGATGACCATGCTCGGCGGCAACGACGCCCCCATCCACACCGACGCCCACTACAGCAGCCTCACCGAGTGGGGCCGGCCCCTGGTGTGCAGCAGCATCACCCTCCACATCGTGGGCGGCATGACCGTACGCAGCACCAGCGGCCTCACCACCGCCAACCTCGGCTTCGAGGAAGTCCGCTTCACCCACCCCGTCTTCGTGGGCGACACCCTCTACGCGCAGACGCAGATCACCGGCCGCCGCCTGTCCGACAGCCGACCGGACACCGGGATCGTCAACTGCCGCACGACCGGCCACAACCACGACGGCAAGACCGTCATCACCTTCACCCGCAGCTTCTTCGTACCGGTCAACGCCGACGCCGTCCGCGACCACACCAACTACTAACGGGAGACACCGCATGTCCGATCCGCTCCGGATCATGGAGGCCGACGACGAGCTGTGGCAGGAGTACAACGACCTCGCCACCCGTAGCTACGGCCACCCCGTAGGCGACATCACCCGCCTGCGCCCCCACGCGGACATCCGCGTTGCCGTCCGCGACGGCCGCGTCGTAGCCGGCGGCCTGGGCCTCCTCACCGATCAGTTCTTCGGCGGGGCCCCCGTCCCCTCCGCGATCATCAGCGCCGGGTGCGTCGCCCCCGAAGAACGCGGAGACCACCTCGCCGGCCGCCTCCTCGCCGAACGCCTCCGCCCCCTGCGCGACCAGGGCGCGGTGATCTCCACCGTCTGGACAACCTCGAACGGACACCTGCGCCGCCTCGGCTGGCAAGCACCAGTCCCCGTATTCGCCTGGTCCATCGCCACCGAAGACCTCAAGCGCGGCTTCACCAGCCCGGGGCTCGACATCGAGCACGGCCGGGCAAAGGAAGGAGAGGAGCTGCAACGCCGCCTGGCCCGGCAGTGGAACGGGCCCGTGCACCGCCCGCAATGGTGGTCCGCCTGGATGGACGACAAGCAGCAGCTCACCACCTACCGCTTCGGGTCCGAGCAAGCGACGACGGGCGTCCTGTCCCTCTCCATGAAGCGCCACCCGCGGCACGGCACGGACCTGACCGTGCACGACTTCTGGGCAGCAGACGCGGAGACCGTCAACGAGATGATGGCGTTCCTCGGCGGCCACCACACCCGCGCCGCCGCCGTCCACTTCCGGCGCTCCGCCCTTCCCCCGTACCCCGCGCTGCTGCACAACTTGCACCGCTACCGGCTGACAGCAGAGGCATGGCACCCGTGGATGCTCCGCATCCTCGACATCCCCGAAGCCGTCCGGCTGCGCGGCTGGCCCAGCGACCTGGCCACCGCCGTCCCCGTGGAGATCGAAAGCGAGAACGGAGGCAACTCGGAGTCGTACCTACTGGAAGTGAAGGACGGCACGGGTCAGATCACTGAGACCCGCGCCCCAGGCGAGGTCCAGCTCACCCGAGGGCAGCTCGCCGTCTGGTACGCCGGCGGCTACCGGACAGCTGCCGCAGCACGCCTCGCCGGAGTCACCACCAAATCCGACGAAGCCCTGACCCAGCTGATCCGCGCCACCTCGGACCTCGAACCCTGGCTGCCAGAACACCTCTGAAGGCCGCCTCCACCCGCCCAGCACGCCCTCGACACCTTGGTGCTGGTCTACCAGCTAGGGGAGTACAGGCGGCTCGACCGCCTCGTTCCCGGCTGCCAGTGGCACCTTCTCGCCGCTGAGGGCCTGATGCCGCCGCCCACCCGCGAGCTTCTCCAGGACCTCATCAGCCGGAACGTGCCCGGTGCCGGGGCGGGGGTCGATGTCAGACCCGCCTCTTAGCGTCGATGGCGAGGGTCCGGACCGGACGGAGCCCCTGAGGACGAAGGAGCGGGCCATGGGTGAGATCAGCATCGAGCGGCAGCACCTTGACCGGCTGCTGGCCGACAGCGCGAGCACGTACGGCGCCCCCTACCAGCGGGCGTTCGCCGAACTCGCCGAAGCACGTCGCGGCCGGCCCGTGGCCGAGATCCTTCCGCTGCTGCGCCGCGCCGCCGGAGAGGCGCTGCTCGGCTTCACGGTGCGGACCTGGGCGAGCAGGCGGAGGCCATCAGTTCGGGCGAGCCGTACGTTCTGCGCGTCACGGTGGCCTGACAGCGACATCGTCGCGGACCTCCGCCGGGGCACCTCGGGCGGATATTGTCTGGCCAGAGAGACGGTGGCGTCGGAGTGTGGGCGAGGGGGAGTGCGTGGATCATCCGAGGGCTTTATCCCCCGGCGAGCCATCCTGGACCTACCTGGATGAACACCTGTGGCATACGTGCGACATCCTCGCGGATTTGGTGAGTGGCAGGTTACAGAGGCGCCCACGTCTCACTACTTATGCGCGGCTTGCTCCGAATGAGCGAGTCCTGGCGGTGGGTCCGGCTCAGCGGCTGACTTGGCGCGCCCTGGGAAACGGCAGCTACCAGCACTCGAACGTGGTTGCTGTCGGCCGTCCGTCATTTGTCATCGGCAGCATGCTGGGGTCTGCTGTCGGAAATGCCTCACGCCGCCGTGCAGCGGCAGCCGCTGCGCAGCCTCGCTGGGTCCTGGACGGGAGTGGGGACCTCACGGTTACTGATCGGGGCGCCTACTTTGGCCATCCGCGCGGCCCTGTTTCCCTGAGCTGGACTGGCGTGACGGACAGCATCGATCTGGTCGGGCCTGAGGACTTCCAGATCGCCTCCGCACCGACCACGGGGGCCATTGCACTCTGCGGCTTCACACTCCGTGGGCCTCTCTGCTCTTCGTGTTGGCCGCGCGAGCAGGTTTCACAGCTCATCCCCGACTGCTGCACCGTGGCTGGTTGCCGGCCGACTTCGAGAACCGGTGTGCTCGCATGGGCCGACCCTTGCCACTTGTACCTCCGCTTGTGCCGGATTCACCTGCCCGGTGAGACTGCGTCGGCCACGCGGTGGGGACGCTGGGCCCCAGCAGCCCTAGGTCGTCTCTTTCGGATCGTCACGGTGGCCCCACGGCTGCATCGCAGTGTTGCGTTCGGTCAGTCAGCCGGGGGACCTTCGGCGTCGGTGCCCGGAAGAATGCCCGCTCTCGATGACAGCCTGGATCTCGGAGATCTGTCTTCTGTCGCGTGGTGTGAGGGAGGTAGGGCGGTCCGCCCGGTCGACGTGCGAAGGGCTCCCGGGCGGACTCCGCTGCCCAGGCTGCCCCCTCGCCCGCCACGGCGCCGGGAACACGGCCGCGGTCTGAGCTGAACGGTGCAACTTCCCGACGGTCGCCTCGCCTCACGTCCCGCCAGGTTTCGGAAAGGCTCTCGGCTCAGTACGTCTACTCATCTTGTCCTGCGTACCTGGTCAGTTCCCTGCACGGGACGGGCGCAGGGCTGGCCGAAGACGTATCCCCCGCGTCTTGCGGGTGGATGACAGTCTCAGCGATGCGGCGTTTCCAGTATCGTGGTTGGCGGTGCAGAGACCCCCGAATCCTGTCTGCTGCACCGTGTCGTCGGACCCCGCGAGGGAGCGCGGTAATGAGGCAGGAGCATGGGAACCAAGGTTTTGCGGGCTGACATCTGTTAGTCCTGGGGTGAAGATCGCCGACGAGGTTCGGCGTCCGTGCGAATAGCGCGAACCCGACAGCTCACCTTGCAGGGGCATCAGGTTGTACTGCCGTGGAGGCAGTCATTGATCGCTGTTGTCCCGGCGGTCTGGCCCTGGTGTCACATCCATGCGCGCAGACCGCCCCCCTGGAAGGGCTGGTCCGTGACGACTCCGGAACGCAAGATCTTTTCTGCCTGTCTTGCGGTTCTTTTCTCCTTGATCGCTGCCGTAGTTGCAGCGTTGCTCCGAGCCAGCGGCGGGGGTGAGCTGGCTGACTGCATCATCGTGGGCGCAGTGGGTTTCGCTTCAACCTTGACGCTCTCGATTGCACTGCTGATGTTTCTTCTCGCTTAGGACCGCACGGGTAGCTTGTCCCCGGCCTGGTCGAAGTGCCTTCGGCCAGGCCGGCGGCCGCCCGCGGCTACGTCGCACCCTGGGGAACCCGTAGACCGTCCGCGCGGTCAAGGCCGGACGACTGACGCCCGGATGCGGTCCAGGCGCTCGATGGTTGCCGCCTCCCCGTACACGGCCACGCAGCGGGCCACGGCCGACAGCGCGAACACCGTGGTCAACTGCGCGTTATCCAAAGCGAGACGGGGCGCTGCGCCGTCGCCGGCGAGAGCCAGCACCGCATCCTGGACGGCCTCCTCCATGGGGATGCCGTCCAGCCACGCGAGCCCTGCCGGTCCCATCACCGCGCGGCGGTACGGAGAGAATCCGGGATCGGCGAGGACGGCGTCGTGCAGCAGCCCCGATGCCTGCTGGCGCATGTAGTCGGCTGTGGTCGCACACCTGGTTCCGGCAGCGAGGGCGTACGCGACGGCGTTTAGATCCGCAGCGAGGTAGCCGAGCATTAGGTCCAAGGCGGCCGTTTCGCCGGCGATCTGCTCCGTGCTGGTCGTCATGTCCTGCCCAACGAGGCAGCGGAGTTGTGGGCGCGGGCGAGGACGGGAGTGCCCTGCAGACCGCGGTCGCTCACGCAGCCGTATGGCGGGCAGGTTGGGGCGAAAAAAGGGCCTGACCAGCCCCGATTGTGATTCATGCGTGGTATAGTTGTCTTGTTGGTCGGCGGTGGCAGTCGGCCAGCAAACCGAAGCCGTATCTCACTCCCCAGGGAGAGCTATGACCACGTCCAACACGCAGGTCGCTACCTCCGACACCGCGAAGAAGGAGGAAAAGCAGCCCGTAAAGCCGACCGCCCACTTCGCCGGAAGCCACGCGGAAATCATCGAAGCCCTGAATTTCGCTGAATTCGGAATTGCCCCGAAGGCGCAGCCGCCCGCGCAGCGCGGTGTGCTGATCGAGACCGGCCGGAACCGGATCACCTTCAGCGCCTACGACTTCGAGACCGCCGTTTCGGTCACGGTCCCGGCCGCGACGCCGCTCGCGAAGGGCTCCTCGCTCGTCGACTTCCCCGAGCTGAAGAAGACGCTCGCGGCCATGGTCGCCGGGGAGACCAAGGCTGTCGCCGCCCGGACCCGCGTGTCGCTCGCCGGAGACCTGCTGGCCACCGAGCACCTCACAGTGCCCGTCACCACGCACGACATCCACGAGTACACGCAGCCGCTGGAGGCCGTGCCCGCCATGGCCACCATGGACGCGCAGACCTTCCTCCGCCAGCTCAACCGCGTACTGCCCGCGGCGGCCCGCGACGACACGCTGCCCGTGCTCACCGGCATCCAGATCACGCTGGACGGCGAGACGCTCACCATGGCGGCCACGGACCGCTACCGCTTCGCCGTCGCGGAAGTCCCCGTCACCGTCGCCGTGCAGCCGTCGAAGGAGCCCCTGAACGCGCTCATCCCGGCCGCGACCCTCTCCGCCCTGGCCAAGCGGCTGAAGACCCATGAGGGAGCGGTGGGTATCGGCATCCTCGAAGACGACCACGCCGAGGGGGAGCCCGTGGCCAACTGGCCTACCCCGCGCGCCACGCTGTCGCTGGGCGCCGTCACCGTCACCATGCGCTCCCTGGAGGGCGGCTTCCCCAAGTACCAGTCGCTCTTCCCCAAGACGTGCGAGACGTCGGTCCAGCTCGACCGCGCCACGACCGAACGGGCAGTGAAGAAGTGCCAGGCCATTCTGACCGCCAAGGGCCTCAGGAACGTCCCCGTGATGTTCGCCTGGGACGCCGACGGCAACCTCACGCTCGCCCCCCGCCTGGACACGCCGGAAGACGCGGCCCGCACCAAGGGCATGCCCATCCCGACGACCATCACCCACGGCACCGGTGCAGGCCTGCGCGGAGGCATCGCCGCCTTCAACCCGGCCTTCCTCCTGGACGCGCTCGGCACGTTCACCACCGACACCATCACGCTGCACCTGGGCGAGATGAAGGACGGGCAGATCGGCAAGCCCGGACTCTTCACCGAGGGGCCCGACATGGCCAGCCAGGACTACAAGCACCTGGTGATGCACGTCCGCCTCGCCTGAACGACCAGCGGCACGCGGGGGCGGGGCCAGCACGGCCCCGCCTCCCGCACCCCCGGCGGGGAGTGGCACCCCGCCGGGCCCGAATACACACCCACAGGAGGTACCCCATGGCCTGGATGCTCGACTGGAGAGGCACCCCGATCACGTACCGCGCCCACGTCCTCTTCCCCCGGAAGTGGGGCCGCAGCGCCCACTCGACCGAGATGGTGGAAGGCGTCGTCCAGAGCTTCAGCCCCACCGGACGGATCACCGTCGACGTCCTTCGAACCTCCCGTCCGCGCGAGACCGGAGGAACCGGCCGCACCCGCTACGCGGTGCCGGCCCACAGCGTGACGGTCGTGCCCGATCCGGCCGGCCTGCGCGCCGGAGACCCGGATGACGCCACACCGAGCCCAACCCACCAGATGCCCGCCGCAGCCGCGCCCCGTGAGCTCTTGACGGTCGACGGGACGCAGTACGGGCCCTACCCCGGACAGCCCACCACAGCGTCGCGATCCCCGTACGGCACCTACCTGTTCACCGGCGAGACCGCGCAGCGCATCGTCGAAGACCTGCACCGGGACAACTGCGGCCTCACGGCAGCGTTCGAGTACGACGGCACGCTCACGTTCACCTGGGACGCCACCTATCGGGACGAGCCCGGCGCCGAGCGCGTCACCCCGGACGCCCAGGGCCGCTACGCGATCGGCGGACTGTGGCCCTGGGACAACTGGCCGGAGACCGGCGAGGCGACGCCCCAGCCCTGACGCTCCACCCGACGCAGCCCAGGCCCCTGCCCGTGGAAGGACGCGTCTCGGTCCGCCACGGGCAGGGCCCGGGGCGGGGCGCGTCCAGCACGCGCCAGCAGCCCGCGGGCGGCCGGGACGGCCCCCCAGCCCGCGACGGCCGGCGCGTCGTACACCGGCCTGCCCGGCGGCTCCGGCTTCACCCGCAGGAGTGAATTCACCCCTCGCGTACGCGGGCGGGGATCTGGCGGTGCGCCCCCAACTGCCCCTCAAAGCATAGCTATTGACAGCAAATGGGATCTTTCGCAATCTTTCGGACGTGGCTCCAAACGGGGTCCCGGAGAGGAGTTCGTGATGGGCAAGCAGCGGGAGTTCTACGACGAGCAGGCGGCGGCCGGCAGGCTCGGAGTCCCGGTGGCCGCCTGGCGCTGGGCGGCCGGGTCCGGACTGGTCCCGCCGGCGGACGCGGGGCCGGGCCAGTGGTCGCGGTCCGCGGTCGACGGGGCGGACGCGGAAGGCGTCCGCGCCGCCCTGCGCGGGCCGATGGCCGCGGGGCAGGCGGCGGACCGGCTGACCGAGGCCCTGGGCCAACCGCTGCCGCGGTGCCGCCCGCGGGTGACGGCTGCAGCGGTCGGCCACCTGGTGAAGGCCGGCCTGCTGGTCTGGCTCGGCGGGGAAGCGGCGTGCCCCGACGTACATCCGGACCAGCTGGCCGCCCTCGCCCGCCGCCGGGACCTGCCCGCGCTGCTGGACCGCCACGTCCCCTTCGGCCCGGACCAGGCCGCGGTCCGCCTGGGCGTGCGCAGGGTCGACTTCGACCAGGTCGTCAGGCTCGGATGGATCTCCCCGGCGGGCTCCGTGATGATCGACTACAAGTCCCACGGCGGCTGGACCAAGGTCCCCCTCTACTCGGGGGTCGATCTGGCCCTGCTCCCGGTCCTGCGACCCGGAGTGGACTGGGAAGCGCTGCGCACGGTGCCCGCAGGCCGCCGCTCGCCGCTCGCCGGCCTCGCGCCGGTCGCACCCGGGCGAGACGTGGTGCTGCTGGCAGAAGTGGCGAGGATCGCCCGAGTCGGCCGCGCCGCGGTGGTGAACTGGCGCCGGCGGCACGCCG
Source organism: Streptomyces sp. NPDC058662 (assembly GCF_042716255.1). Taxonomy (NCBI): domain Bacteria; kingdom Bacillati; phylum Actinomycetota; class Actinomycetes; order Kitasatosporales; family Streptomycetaceae; genus Streptomyces; species Streptomyces sp. NPDC058662. The sequence goes on from NZ_JBHXRU010000016.1 coordinate 79,092, forward strand.
ACTTCCCGGCCCCGGTCGGCGGGACGGACACCCACCCGGAATTCGACCGCAGCGCGGTGGCCAGCTGGCTCCTCGACCACGACAAGATCGAGATCCCGTCCCAGATCCCGCCGGCCACGCTGCTCCTCGATGGCGGCGAAGGCGCGACCAGGCTCCGGCTCGACGGCCCGCTGCCTGCTCCTGGCGAACGACGCCCAGGACGAGGACCAGCTGACGGGCTGGACCACCGAGGACGACGCCGACACGCTGGCCAAGCTCACGGCCGGGGAGTTCGGAGCGTCGCTGCGCAGGCTGACTGTGCCCGGAGCGGCGCCGCTGGCGGTGCCCGGCGAGGTGCGGCTCATCGACCTGTTCAGGAACGGATCGGGGGGACTGAAGGTGACCCTGGCGTGGCCGGCCGCCCTCCGGGGCGCCGCCTCAGACAGCCAGGCGGGCGGAGTGGTGCGCCACGGCCTCGCGTACGCGGGATCGGGAGAGGCCTGCCCGTGCAAGCGGCACGCCTGCGGCGGCGTTGTTCCCGTCTCCTGGTGCGCAGAGCACGGGGCGTCGGCGGAGCCGGTCCTGGAATGGCACCCGGGCGGTGGAATCCGCTGCGCGCACCTGGCCCGAAGCCGGAGCGCTGCCGCCGCAAGCGCCTCGCCCGGGGTCTGATCAGGCGGTGGGCCGGGGCCCGGCGAGCGAGCCGAGCCTCGGCCGGGGCAGCGGAGCCCTGACGGAGCGGACGCCAGCAACTCCAGCCATCCAAGAGGTGCGCACCACACCCCGGAAGTGATGCATGCATGGTATAGTTGTCTTAATGGTTGGCGGTGGCAGCCGACCAAACCGAAGACACGATCGAGAGGATCACAGATGACCATGGCGACGGCGGAGCAGTTCTTCTCCCAGCCCGGCGACGAGTACCCGTTCTCCATCTCGGACATCGCCCGCCGAGCGGTGAAGCTCCTCGGCGAGGAGTGGCACGCCGAGTCCGGCTACTGGGGCGTCGTCGGCGAGATCACCACCCGGGACGGCGCCCGGTTCACCGTGGGCGTCGACCACGAGGGAGACCTGTACGTCCACGCGGACAAGAACGCCGAACCGACCTTCCTCATGGAGTACTTCGACTGCACCAGCGCCTCGGACGGCCTGGAAGAGGTCACCAAGCGCGTCGTCGCGGTGATCCTCGACATCGCCTGACCCATGTCCCTCGTTCCCCGCCCCGGGCGCCAGGGTGCGCCCGGGGCCCGGCCCGTCGAAGGAGCCTTCATGCGATTCCTGATCACGGACGACCACGGAACCGTCCTCGCCACCCTCGAAGCGCCCCCGGAGGGGGCGGTGTCCGTCGCCATCGAGCGGGAGGACGAACCCGACCTGCTCTTCGCTTCAGCAGACCTGTACGGGGACGGCAGCGTCCACGTGGGGCACTGGCCCAACGGGGTGGAGTGGGAGGTGCTGCTGCGTGCGACCGGCACGCCGAACCCGTACGGCTCCAGCAAGCCCCGTATGCAGCCGGCCCCGCCGCCGGGGCAGGTGAGTGCGCAGGAGATCGCCGAACTCCTCGACTCTCTGCCCTTGGACGAAGATGTGCTTGACGTAGCCGTGCACGAAGCGTTCGCGGAGCAGGCCAGCGAGGTGAACAACCAGGGACTGGCCGCCCAGGTCGAGTACCTGGCAGGCAGGTGTGCCGACGTGCACGCTCTGCGAGACCTGCTCACCGACCTCACCGCTTGATACCCCGCACGGCCCAGCCCTCTGTGAGGGGCGAGGCCCTTCCGCCCATGCCTGAGCCCTCGGCGTCGCGGCGACGCCGGGGCGGCGCGCACCGGCGGAGTACTCAGGGCGGTGGTCACCTGGAGAGCTGCTGCCAGGGTCAGGTCGGCGGAGACATCCCCGGAGGCGAGGACCCTGGCGTACGTCCCCGTCCTGTAGGCGGCCAGGGCCGCCGCGAGTGTCACCGCAGCCGTATCGGCCGGCCCCGCGCCCCAGTGGCTGATGCGGAAGACGCGTGAGTCGGGGCTGCTGGAGCCGTGGCAGTGACCGTCAGCTTTCGTCGGAGGTGGGCGGTTGTTGGGGGCTGGCTTCGTCGGTCGTCGTCTCGTCGTCGATCAGTCCGTAGGGAGGCTGGTCCTCGTTGCGGCTGTACCGCACCACGACGTTGTCTTCCACGAGCGTGGGCGGGCTGTTGTCGACGATGATCACCTGGGCACCGGTCCCCTGTTCAGCCAGCCAGCCGGTGAGGTGGCGGTAGAAGTCGTCGATAGCAATTGCGTCTGCGATCACCGCGTCCCGGGTGCCGCCGTGGCCGAGGTTCTTCTGCGGGCTGTCGATCATGAGGAATCCGGGGTGGGCGGCCGACGTTTCGACGGCCACCTCGAAGACGGCCAGCTGCCAGGCCAGAGTAAGGAGCGTCCGGGCACCGGACGATGCCTCGCGGTAGGAGTCGCCGCGCACGTGCGGAACCAGGTTTGTGTCGATCATCGGCTGGCTGAGTTTCGGGTAGCGCCACTGCCGCAGCAGCTCGCTGTACCTGCCGCTGATACGGCCGACGACCAGGTCCCGGTCCTGCGCGGCATCCCCCAGCCGATCGAGTTCCTCCCGCAGACGCTCGATCTGCGCCTCCTGCCGCTCCACAAGGGCGGCGCGCTTCTCCAGGCCGGCCTGAAGCTTCGTCGCGTTCTCGGCCTGCTGGAGATGACGGAGGACTTCCTCACGCCGACGTTGGAGGTTGTCGCGAGCGGCGAGGAACGGGGTGACGGTGGGCGAAGTGGCCTCGTCGACCGCGGCCGCGGCCCGTTCTTCGGCAATGGCGGCGTCTTCCGCCTGGAGCTTCAACGCGGCGAGCGACGCGTCCAGGCCCTCCACGTAGGCGGTGATCTCCTTCAGGCGGGCCTTGGTGGCCCTGACCTCGGCTGCGACATCCAGCCGGCTTTCATCCGAAGAGTGCTCGGCATTGGCGGTGCCGAGCGTCAGGTGCCCGTCGCCGTTGGGCAGCTCGTGGCTGCACAGACTGCACGAGCCGTTCTCCACCGACGGGGGAACGGGCAGCCGGTTCAGGCAGGCGGGACAGGTCGTGACGCTCAGGGGGTCGAACAGGCGCTGCGCTTCGGCCAGCATGTTGAGCTTGACGAGGTCATCCGCGTACTGAGCCCGCAGCGGCATCATGCGGGCGAGTTGCGTCTCGCAGTCACGTACCACGCCGGCGGCTCGCCGGGCGCGTTGGGCAGCTTGCTGGTGCTCGCGGCGTAGACGCCCGGCGAAGGTGGTACCGGCTTGCGCAGCCTCATCAAGGGCTTGTAGCTGCTGGGTCAGCTCCAGCAGTTCGCCCTCGTACTGCTGGGCAACCAGAGGCCCGACTGTGGGAACGTCCTGTTCGTCGACGAAAGCCCGCGCTGTGGCGAGTTCGGAGCGGGCCTGGTTGAGCCGGGCACCCAGTTCCTTGATGCGTTGCCCTAGCTCGACGGCGCGGTCGTCGTGAACGCCGAAGACGACGTCGACCACCTGCTTCAGCTTGTGCTTCTTCATGTACCTGTTCTCGAACAGGAAGTCCATGGAGGCGATGCGCTCGTTGGGCAGGAACGCGAGGCCCATGAGGTCACGGAAGCTCAGGGGGTCGGTGCGGGACTCACGGCTCGAAGGGGTCTCCCGAAGCTGGACGCCTTCGAGCTTGCAGTGCCCCAGCAGCAGAGCGGAGAGGCTTTCGGGCGCTCCCGCCGGCTCGATGGGCCTGCTCTCGGGCTTGGACAACGGCGGGCTGTCCAGCGTCCCCCGGCGTACGTAGGCGACCTTCGACGGCTCCCCGACGGGCCGCTCGATGACGTGAGGTTCGCCGGACAGCTCGACTTCCAGAAGGCAGGAGCGGACCTTCCGCAGCACCTCTGGATGCCGTGGATGCCGCTTCCCGCCGAGGCCGTAGGCGATGAACTCCAGCACCGCGGTCTTGCCCGAGCTGAACGCTCCGGCCACCACGGACAGGTCCCGCACCCGTTGGTCCTGCGTGAAGTCGACGTCGTAGTTCCGGCTGACGCCTGCAAGGCGCAGGCGCCGGATTCGGATGCCAGGCAGAGGCTGCATGGTGGTCACCCCTCCCAGGGCATGTCAGGTGCCTGCGGCCCCGGGCCCAGAACGCTGAGGAGCGCGGCACCGGGCCCGCCCTCTCCGTCCGGCCGCAGCCACCGTGCGGTCTGTTCCCGCAGCGCCTTGTCGCTGAGCTTGCGGAGGTGACGCACGACGATGGACGCCGCAGTGGTAAACGACGCGGCGTAGGTGGCGGTGAAGCGCGCACCCAGCTCTCGGCCGCGGTTGCTGATCGAGTAGGCGAGGGCGCCGTTGCGGTTGTGGACCTCACAGCATCCGTAAGCCACGAGCAGTGCGAGGTCGTGCTGGATGCGTTCCCGCCGGCTGGTGAAGCGCTGGGAGGAGGAGGCGTAGGAGAGCACCTGCGGATCGAACCCGGCCAGCCTGAGCAGCTTGCCCTCCCGGCCGTCGGAATCGACGACGAGGAAGGGGTTCGCCGACAGGAAGTCGTAGTAGCCGATGCGCTCCAGGCTCGCCCCCTTCGCGTCCTGCCCGGCGACGGCGTCGAGAAGTAGCAGCAGCTGCGCCAGCCGGAAGGTCACCTCGTCCTCCGGCATCATCACCGGCCGGTGTGCTTCCACGGCGAACTCCTCGTAGGTCTGACAGAACAGGCGACGGCAGCGGTCAGCCGGCGGAGTGCTCGGCGGCGATCTGCCGCCAGTGTTTGACCCAGCCCGCCTTGCGGTTGTCCACCAGCCGGTGCACCAGCCCCCAGCTGTGCACCAGCTCCAGGCGCAGCGACTTCGGCAGTTTGTCGTGCTCGTTGCGTACATCCCGCCAGACACGGGGGTGGAGAACCCGAAACGCGTCCTCGGCCGCGCATTCGTTGAACTGCATCTCCCAGAGACCATGAAGCGTCGCATCGGCGGAACTGAGCGCCGCCACCTCCGCCGGAACATCCTTATGCGCGATCTCACGGGCCACCAGATCGGCATTGAAGAACTGCCTCTTGGCCGAGTCCAGCTCCACATGGCCGGCCTCGGTCATCTGCCGAATGAACAGGGCGGAGCCGAGAGCCGCTGCCTTGTCGTCCTCGACTTCGAGCACCAGCCGAAGCTGCTCGATGGGGGCGGGGGCGGCCTGAGCGTAGGTCTCGTAGAAGCCGCGACGCACGTCGTCGCCCTCGGGGCTGAGCAACTTTTTCCGGAGGGCGGTCTCGTCCCAGAGCTGGATGACGAGGCTGTGTTCCTTCTCCTTCGCCTTCGTCCACGTGTCCCACCATGCCGTCATGGGTCCGTCCATGCTGGAGGGGATGCACAGAATCCAGCAGGCGATGGTGTGGCCGTTCTTGACGGCTGCCTTCAGCACGTTGTCGAGCGAGTCTTTGACCTGCTGCACGTGCTTCTTCGTGGTGACCGGTATGAAGTACTTGGACTGCCACACCGTGATCGCCCCACCGAGGTTTCCGGCGAAGGCGTCGATACCCCAGTCGCCCGGGTTGGCAGCGACGGACCGTACGCCTGGGGTTGTCGCGGCGGCAAGCTGAGCGATCATCGTTTCGAAGTCGTCGCGGGCTCCGCCGGGGCTTCCCCCGCGGACTGCGTGCACGTCGAAGCTGATCGGCTGGACACCCGTCGGCACGGCTATCGAGTCAGGCACAGCCCACCCCCCCCTGCGCCGGTGGACTGCACACAGGATGTCCCCCGTGCGTCACACACCGTATCGACGGAGCCTATCCAAGGGTCACTCGTCTGATCAAGAAGAGGGACGTACCGGCATCTCAATTGCTCCCCGCAGGCTCCTTCCCAGCGCCGACACCAGGAATCCGTACCTGTGAGAGGTGGAGCCCCGTATGTCTGTCACGTTCTTCGCCGACTTCACGGATGAGCCGGTGAACATGGCCAACGCCAACGCCGTCCGCGTGCTTGATGTGCTCGGTTACGACGAGCTGTACGGGGATGCTGACGCGGAAGACTTCCTGGGCCGGGTGTTGGTGGCGCTCGCGGTAGCTCCTGCGGACGCGGGGCGTCCGGCCACGGTTGACGGCAACTTCATCGACTGCGGGCGTCCGCCTGGCTACACACAGACGCGACTGGAGGAGCTGCGAGAGCTGGCCGAGGACGCGTGCGCGCGGAGGCTGCGCGTTGCCTGGGGGTGAGTCGGCCTGAAATGGGTTGGGTGATGGGGTGTTTTGACGGTGTGATAGCTGTGTGGGGGAGGCCCGGAAGGGCCTCTTCTTCTTTTCCGGGGTGGTGTTCTTTTCGATTCCCGGGCGGTCTGTATTTCTCGGCAGCGCTATCTGACGTGTCATCAGGTTCGGAGGGTGTGACGGTCCGTCTGTGAGGCGTGCGAGTGATATCGGAACGGAGTCTCACGCGGCGAAGAAATAGAATTCGAAGCCCGCCGATTAGGCCGTAAGGCCGCCCCGGAATTCGAGCACGCCCCGGCCCTCGTGAATCCGGAAGCCCGTAAGGGTGGCCCACCCCGGACACGGCGCCCGGAAGGGCGCTGAAACCCCCTCAGGTAATGACACCACCACCCCCGCCCCCGAACACCCCCACCCCACCCAAGAGACACCCGCACACACCCCCTCCCACCCCCACAGGCCCCGACAGGGGCCCACACCCCCCACCCAGCCCCCACCAACCCCCCAACCAGCCACCACACATGACACCAACCCCCAGACCCTAGCCACACCCCCACAACAAAACACCCCCCACACCCCCAAGCCCCGAAGGGGCCCACACCACCCACCACCCCACCCGCCGGCAGGCGGGCCCCACCCCACAACCAACAGCCCATCAATTCCCGCAACGCGGGAATTAAAAGAAAAGCCTGAAAGGCTTTCAAAACCCACCAACCAAGAATTGCCGAAAGGCAATATAAACCCGCCCAACAAAACCCCCGAAGGAGGTTGACATAAACCACCCCGAATTCCCCGAAGGGGAATTCCCTGCGGGAATTGCCGAAAGGCAATTCCTTTAGGGGCATTTATGCCC
>NZ_JBHXRU010000017.1:0-8590 GCF_042716255.1 Streptomyces sp. NPDC058662
CCCCTGACCCCGGCTGCCCGGCCCACACGCCTGGCCCGCGCGCGCCTGACCCCGCCCGCGCCCGGCCCGCCCGCGCCCGGCCCGCCCGCGCCCGGCCTTCGCCCCTGCCCCGACCGTGCCCGCCCCCGCCCCGCCCGCCCCCGCCTCGCCCGGCCCGCCCGCGCCCGGCCCGGGCGTCCGGCCCGGAGGGCCATCGGTGTCGGGGGCGCGGCTTGACGGCGTCCGCCGATCGGGCGTAAACCGGGGGGACTCAGGCGCGGCGCCCGGTGAGGGGTCGCGCGCGAGTGGCAGGGTGCGAGCAGGCCGGGGTGATGGTCACCTGGTCCGATCATCGTCCCGTCCGGCGAGCAGCGAAGGTCTTCCATGCGACTGCGCAAAGCCCTTGCCCTCACGGCCGCTCTCTCCGCCGCGCTGGTCGTCAGCTCCGCGCCCACCGCCGCCGCGGACATCGGTACCGGCGGCGGGGCCCGCCCCGCGCCCGCGCTGCCCTCCCGCGTGAAGGCCACCTGCGGGGACGGGAAGAGCTCCGCCTTCCCCATCGGGGCCCGCATCCGCGGCGGCCCGGCCGTGTACCGCACCGGCGGTGACCCGCAGACCTGGTACCTCGACCTCACCAACACCACGCGTTCGCGGTGCACGGACATCCACCCCGTCGTCGTCCTCACCGACACGGCCCGCGCCCTGCGCCCCGCCCACCTGCGCATGGAGTTCGAGGCCCCCGGCGGCACGCTCCCCGCCGGCCTGGAGCACACCGACCGCGACGAGATCATCGCCGTCTTCGACGGCGGCGACGCCTTCCCGGGCTTCACCGTCGGGGCGGGCGGCACCCTGACGGTCAAGGTCGGCCTCGCGTTCGCCCCCGACGCCCCCACCGGCGAGGTCGTCGCGGACGCCGCCATCGTGCAGCGCCGGGCGGACGACGGGGACTGGGTCGGCGAGGCCGGGGGCTACCGGTTCACCGTCGAGGGCCCGCAGGACCCCGTCGAGGCCGGCTCCCTCGCCCACACCGGCCCGCGCACCTGGACGTACGGCGCCGCCGGGGCCGCGCTCGCCCTCGCCGCCGGCGGCGGCCTGCTCCTCGGCGCCCGCCGCCTGCGCGCCCCCGCCCGCTGACGCCCTCCCCCTGACCCCGTCCGACTTCGGCCCTCGCCCGCGCGGTGGTCCGCCGGTGCCCGTACGCGCGGCGGTCCGCCCGGTCCCGCGTACGTGCCGGGCGGTCGCCACTGACCCCGTACGGGCCCGGTCGTCGCCCGCGCGGTGGCCGGTGTCCCGTATGCGCGTGGCGGTCCGCCCGGTCCCCCCGTACGCGCCCGGCGGTCGCCCGCGTCCTGGACTCGCTGTTCGTGGTGCCCGGAGCCGCCGTCCGTGGCCGTCGGCCCGGCCGTGGTTGTCGCCTTGAGTCGGCCCCGCTGCTGCTCAACGGCATCGGCTCCACCGTCGTCCCGGCCCACACGGTCCTCGTGACGGCCCTCGCCCCACCAGTCCGTCGCGGCGGCGATCGTACGGCTGGACCCGGCGTACGAGCAGGCCGCCGCCTCCCTGCGAGTCCGGCCGGCGTACGCGTACGTGCTGTGGCCGGTCCGGCCGCCCCTGTCCGAGAAGGTCCGAGAAGGTCGGCGGCGCGGACAGGGGCCGCCGGCGGAAGGTGGACCCCGGTCGGCAACAAACGGCCCCCACCGCCTGGGCGGAGCCCCTGGGCCCCGGGTTCGAGGGCGGGCTCCCGCACTCCATCCCGCGTCGCGGCGACGGCACCGACGTCACACCCACCGACGCAGGCACCAACCTCGCCGCCCACCTCGACGCGTGGAAGTCGGCGACAGGAAGCTGACCGGTAACGTCCTGGCCACCCGCGCCCGGCACCTTGACCCTTGCCCGGAGGGCCGCCCCGGACGAAGCCGAAGGGGCGCGCCCGGACCGGGGAACCGCACCCCCCGGTCCGGACCGAGGCGCCCCGCGGCCCCCTGACCGTCGGCCGCCGCGCCGCGCACCACCCGCACCGATCCGCCGCGTCGTCCCCACGAACACCGAACACTCCCGGAGGAGTACGTGCCCACCGCTGTCCCGCACGGACGCACCCTCGCCGCGGCGGCCACCGCCGCCGCCCTGCTCGCCACCGCCCTCGGCGCGCACACCGCCACCGCCGGGGAGGCCGCCGCCACCACGGACAAGGTCCTCGTCATCGGCATCGACGGCGCGGTCCTCGACCGCGTCAAGGCCGCCAACGCCCCGCACCTGAACGGCCTGATGGCCCAGGGCCTCACCGCTCGCAGCACCCTCTACGCGAACCCGATGGCCGTGACCTCCTCCGGCCCCGGCTGGTCGACCATCGCCACCGGCGTCTGGCCCGACAAGCACGGAGTGAAGGACAACTCCTTCAACGGCAAGAACTACACCGCGTACCCCGACTTCCTGACGCGCGTCGAGAACGCCCAGCCGGAGCTCAACACGTACGCCGCCGCCGACTGGGAGCCCATCACCTCCACCGACCAAAACGGCCCGATCTTTTCGGCCAAGGTCGACAAGCGGCTCTCCCTCAAGGGCGACCGCGACGGCTACGGCAGGGAGGACCCGAAGATCGCCGCCGCTGCCGCCGCCGAACTGCGCGACCAGAACCCGGACGCGGCGTTCGTCTACCTCGGTGAGATCGACGCCGCGGGCCACTCCTACGGCGCCGCCAGCCAGCAGTACCTCGACGCCGTCGCCCGCGTCGACGTGCTCATCGGCCGGCTGCTGACCGCCGTCCAGAGCCGCCCGACCTACGCCCAGGAGAACTGGAAGATCCTGGTCTCCACCGACCACGGCCACACCAGCGGCGGCGGCCACGGCGGTTCCAGCATCGCGGAGCGCGGCACCTTCGTCCTCGCCAAGGGCGCCGGGATCCCGGCCGGTTCGGTCCGCGACGACGTCCGGCTGGTCGACGTGGCCGCGACCGCGCTCGCGCACGTCGGTGTCAGCGCCGCCGGCCTCGACGGCGTCCCGCTGCACACCCCGGACTCCGACCCCTTCGACACCCTGCGCCCCAACCTGCGGGCCCGCGTGGACGAGACGGGCATCCCGGCGGGGGTGAAGGGCTTCACGCACACCCCGCCGGCGGGCTGGGCCGTCGACAACTCGGCGATGGGGACGGGCGGTGTCACCGAATGGGCGGGCTGGGCGTTCGCCACCGACGAGTTCTGGAGCCAGTCGCAGCGCGACCAGTGGCGCGAGTTGAACGTCCGCTCCCGTGACGTCTTCGCGGTCGCCGACTCCGACGAGTGGGACGACAAGAGCCACACGGGCACCTTCGACTCCACCCTGGTCACCCCCAAGTGGCCGGTCGCGGGCGGCACGACGCGGAGCCTGACCTACCGGACGCACTACCGCCAGGAGGCCGGGCAGAGCGCCCAGGTCCTCGTCTCCTACAACGGCGGCACACCGGCCGTGGTGAAGAACTACACCGCCGACGCCGTCGCGAAGAGCGAGACGGTCACCCTCCAGGTCCCGGCCGGGGCCACCGACGTGCAGGTCCGGTTCCGCTACCGCGGCGACAACAACTGGTACTGGACCGTCGACGACGTCCGCCTGGCCTGACCCCGCCCGTCCGGGCTGTGGACGCCCTCCGCGTCCGCGGCCCGGCCCGGCTAGGGTGGTACAGACCAGAGACCCCCGAGGTCAGAGGCCCCGCAGAGCGGAGAACAAACCCGTGGCAGAGCGCAAGCCGATCGAATCCTGGCTCACCGACATGGACGGGGTCCTCATCCACGAGGGCACCCCGATCCCGGGGGCCGACGCCTTCATCAAGCGGCTGCGCGAGTCCGGCAAGCCCTTCCTCGTGCTGACCAACAACTCCATCTACACCCCGCGCGACCTCCAGGCCCGGCTCAGCCGGATGGGCCTCGACGTCCCCGTCGAGAACATCTGGACCTCCGCGTTGGCCACCGCCAAGTTCCTCGACGACCAGCGCCCGGGCGGCACGGCGTACGTGATCGGCGAGGCGGGCCTGACCACGGCCCTGCACGACATCGGCTACATCCTGACCGACCACGAGCCCGACTACGTGGTCCTGGGCGAGACCCGCACCTACAGCTTCGAGGCGATGACGAAGGCGGTCCGGCTGATCAACGCGGGGGCGCGCTTCATCTGCACCAACCCCGACGAGACCGGCCCCTCCACCGAGGGCCCGCTGCCGGCCACGGGCGCCGTCGCCGCACTGATCACCAAGGCCACCGGCAAGCAGCCGTACTTCGCCGGCAAGCCGAACCCGCTGATGATGCGGACCGGCCTGAACGCGATCGGAGCCCACTCGGAGACGAGCGCCATGATCGGCGACCGGATGGACACGGACGTGCTGGCCGGCCTGGAGGCGGGCATGCAGACCTTCCTGGTCCTCACCGGTCTGACCACGGCCCTCGACACCGAGAGGTTCCCGTACCGGCCGACGAAGACCGTCGACTCGATCGCGGACCTCGTCGACCTGGTCTGACGGGCCCGCCCGGCGGGCCGCCGCGCCGGGTGACCGTACCGTCGGGCGTCGGGCGTCGGGCGTCGGGCGTCGGGCGCCGAGTGTCGGGTGTCGGGTGGTTGGGCCGTAGGGCGCCGGGCGGTTGGGCCGTAGGGGCGTACCGGGTGGGCGTGGTACGGCTGACACGTACGGCTGACCCGTACGGCGCCGCTCCGGATGCGCAGGGGCGTACCGCGCGTGAATCTCCTAGTGAGGAGGTTCACCATGCGCAGTGTCCTGATCGCTCTCCGTGCCACCGGGGTGGCCGTCGCCCTGACGGCCCTGTCCGCCGTGACCGCGCCCACCGCCCTCGCGGGCGAGGAGGACCGCGGCAGGGTCACGGTCGACCCGAATCCGGCCCATCCCGGCGCGCAGGTCAAGCTCCGCGTCCACGGCTGCGGGGGCACCCGCGGCGCGGCGAAGTCCTCCGTCTTCGTGGCGGACGCCGATCTGTACGGCCGCGACGGCGGCCGCAGCCCGCTCCACGGCGACGCGATGGTCCGCTCGCACGCCTCACCCGGACGCCACTCCGTCCGGGTGTTCTGCGACGGCCACGAAAAGATCAGCGGCTCCATCGAGATCGCCCACTACCGGCCCTCCCACCACCCCTCGCCCGTCTGGCCCGTCCACGCGGGCGGCGGCGGCATGTCCGCGGAGATCACGGAGAAGTCCGAGCTGGCCGCCGCGGAGAGGAAGGACCAGGAGGGGGGCGGCCCGAGCCTCCCGCACACCGTGATCGGCGCCGTCCTGGCCGCCGCGGCGACGCTGGCCGTCGCGGGCCGGGCCCTGGCCCTGCGCCGCCGCCGCAGCGGCGGATGAGCGAGGCCAGGGCATCCGCGGGCGGCCGGATGCTGACCTTCGCCGCCTGGTCGCTGCTGGTGCTGGGCCTGTGGCTGTGGGGCCGCCAGATAACCGGCGTCCCGCTGTCGGTCACCGGCCAGGCGGGCGGTCCGGTGGGCCCGGGCCTGCCCGCGGCGCACGCCCCGCTGCCGGGCGCCTCGCCCCAGCGGGTCGACGTGCCCTCCATAGGCGTCCAGGCCCCGGTGATCTCCCGGGGCCTGGACAAGGACGGTGCGATCGACCCGCCCCCGTACGGCAGCCCGGGCACGGTGGGCTGGTGGGGCGCGGGCACCCAGCCGGGAGCCGCCGGGGCGGCGCTGATGGTGGGGCATGTGGACACCCGCTCCAAGCCGGCCGTGTTCTTCGGCCTGAGCTCGGCGCAGCCGGGCGACAAGGTCCGCGTGGTGCGGGCGGACGGCTCGGTCGCCGAGTTCACGATCGAGGACGTACGGGTCTACGAGCGCGCGGGCTTCGACCCCCACAAGGCGTACGGCCCGCGGGTGAAGGGCCGGGCGGAGCTGCGGCTGGTGACCTGCGGGGGCTCGTACGACAAAGCGTCCAAGGAGTACTCGGCGAACGTGGTGGTCTCCGCCTACCTGACGGGGACGGGATACCGCCCCGGGACGGCGGCGTAGGGCGACCGCGCGAGGAGAAGGCACCGCACGACGAAGAGGCCCCGCACAGCTTTCGCTGTGCGGGGCCTCTTTCGTCTGTGCGCCGCCAGGGACTCGAACCCCGGACCCGCTGATTAAGAGTCAGCTGCTCTAACCAACTGAGCTAGCGGCGCTTGGTGACAGGGAAAACTCTACCCCACCCCCGCCGGTGCTCGTGACCAGCCACGCCCACCTTGTCCGATTAACCCATGTTTGAGGTGTTTATCGTGCACGATATGTCTTGGCCGTGCCGGATCTGACGCCCCACCAGATGCGGTTCCGGCCGACCAGTGGACGAGCAGGGGAGTGGACGGAACCGCATGACGACGCAGCCGCCGACGCACGCGCAGATGCCGATGCCCGTTTTCGAGGAGTACGAGCCCGCGGGCGACTGCGCGTGCCAGGGCTGCGCCCGCCGTCGCCGCTCCCTGGCCCGCGCGCGGGCCATACCGCTCCGGGACGGAGGCCACCCGGCGGCGCGAGGAGCCCGCCGGGCGCTGGTCCTGGCGACCGCCGCCGGAGTGGTGCTCGGCGGGAGCGGCGGAGCGGCGGCCGCGGTGACCACCGCGCCGGCGGGGACGGTGGCGCTGGACGACCCCGGCACCCCCCAGGGCGGCCGGGCCCCGCTGCACGGGCCGAAGGGCGGCCCGGTCGGGAAGCCGGGGGCGCCGGCGGCGACGAAGCGGATCGACCGTACGACGATCATCAACCGGGCGAAGCTGTGGCTGGACGCGCAGGTCCCTTACAGCATGTCCGAGTACTGGACCGACGGCTACCGGCAGGACTGCTCGGGCTACGTCTCCATGGCCTGGAACCTCGGCACGAACGAGTGGACCGGCAGCCTCGACAAGTTCGCCACCCGCATCACGAAGGAGGCGCTGCTGCCGGGGGACATGCTGCTGTTCCACAACCCGGCCGACCCCAACAAGGGCTCGCACGTCGTGATCTTCGGCGGCTGGGTGGACGACACGCGGACGCACTACACCGCCTACGAGCAGACGCGCCCGACCACGCGGAAGCTGGCCACGCCGTACGCGTACTGGACCAACACGACGAAGTACCTGCCGTACCGCTTCAACGGGGTCACCGGCGGGGTCGTACCCGAGGCCCCCGGCGCGCAGCCGCTGCCGGCGGGCCCCCAGCCGGGGGACGCCAAGGCGTATCCGGGCGCGGCGAAGTTCGGCCCGGGCGCCACGAACGACTACGTGGCCCAGCTGGGCCGGATGCTGATCGACCGGGGCGGGTACCGCTTCTACCCGAAGGGGGCCAGCCGCACCTGGTCGGACGCCGACCGGCTGGCGACGCAGGCCTTCCAGCGCGCCCAGGGCTGGACGGGCGCGGACGCGGACGGCCTGCCCGGAGCGCACACCTGGCGCCTGCTCGTCGAGCGGCAGGGCAAGGACATCGCTCCGACGGTGGGCGCCGCGCCGGGGCCCGGAGGCGTACGGGCCTACCCGGGCGCGGCGGTGTTCCGGCCGGGGAAGGCGCACGAGGCCGTCACCGCCCTCGGCCGCCAACTGATCAAGAAGGGCTTCGGCAAGCACTACACATCCGGCCCGGGTCCCCGCTGGGGCGAGGCCGACCGCCGCAACGTCGAGGCCTTCCAGCGCGCCCAGGGCTGGCGCGGCGCCTCGGCCAACGGCTACCCGGGCCCGGAAACCTGGCGCCGGCTGTTCGCATGACGGAGGCAACGATGTACCCCACCCGCACCACCACGACCACGGGCACCCTCCACCTCCCGCCGCGCCCGGCCCGCACCGCCGCGGCGCCGCCGGCGGGCGCCCCCGGGGCCACCGCCCCGACGGCCCCGGTAACTCCGACCGCCCCGGCCGCCACGGTAACTCCGACCGCCCCGGCCGCGGCCACGTCGGCCACGTGGGCCACGCAGACCGGTCTGCCGGCGGGGCCGGCGACGCCGGCGGACCGCCCCGAACCGACTGAACCGACTGAACCGACTGAACCGACCGGGCGGCCCGCCCGGCCCGCCGAGGCCGCGGCGCGCGCCGTGGTTCCTGCCGCGGCCCGGTCGGAAGAGGACTCCGTCGGGCCGCCCGCGCCCGCGCCGGCACCCCGGACCGGGGAGGGCGAGCGCGTGCCCGTCGCGGCGCCCGCGGCGGCCCCGCAGCCTCCGGCGGGGGTGACCGCGCGGACGGCCCCGAGCGGCCACCCCGCCGAGCCGCCCCCCGCGTCCGTCGCCGCCCCCCGCGACCCGTACCTCCCCTTCGGCCACACCCGGGAGCACGCGAGGACCGCCCCCGCCCCGAGGCCCCACAGCACCGAGCCCACCCCCACCCACACGAGGGCCGACACCCCCGCGCCGGCGCCCGCCCGGACCACAACGGACCCGAGGCCCTACGAGGCCGCGCCAGCCCCCGCGTACACGACGGCCGGGGCGGACCGGGGCTTCGCCGAGTCGGCGCCCGTCGGGGCCACCACGGACCGGGGTTCCTACGAGGCCGCGCCCGCTCCTGCGTACGCGGTGGCCGGGGCGGACCGGGGCTTCGCCGAGTCGGCCCCCGCCCGGGCCACCACGGACCGGGGTTCCTACGAGGCCGCGCCCGCTCCTGCGTACGCGGTGGCCGGGGCGGACCGGGGCTTCGCCGAGTCGGCCCCCGCC
>NZ_JBHXRU010000017.1:8689-82429 GCF_042716255.1 Streptomyces sp. NPDC058662
CCGGGCCGCAACGGACCCGGGGTCCCGCGAGGCCGTGCCTGCCCCGGGGCATGGGGCCGCGCCGGACCAGGGACGGTTCGCCGAGGCGGCGCCCGCGCGGGCCGCAGCGGACCCGAGGTTCCACGAGGCCGCGCCCGCCTCGCGGTACGCGGCGGCCGGAGCGGACCAGGGGCTGGCCGAGTCGGCGCCCGCCCGGGCCGCCACGGACCCGCGTTCCCGCGAGGCCGCGCCCGCCTCGGGGCACGCGACGGCCGGACCGGACCCGAGGTCCGGCGAAGTCGCGCCCGTCCCTGCGTACGCGACGGCCGGTGCGGACCGGGGACTGGCCGAGTCGGCGCCCGTGCCGGTCGCAGCGGACCCGCGTTCCCGCGAGGCCGCGCCCGCCGCTGCGTACGCGGCGGCCGGAGCGGACCGGGGACGGTCCGACGAGTCGGGGCACGCGCGGGGCGGAACCGGCCGGGGGGTCGATGCGGCTCCCGGGCCGGTGGTCCCGGAGACGGGGCGCGCCGGGGTCGGAACCGCGCATGCACGCGTCGCGGCCGACGGTAGTGACCCCGTCGGGCCGGCGATCCCGCACCCGCAGGACGAGGCCGGCCACGCCGACGCGGCCGCCCTCCGCCTGAGCGCCCCCGGGGCCCTGCACTCCGGCGTACCCGGCCCGGGGGTGGCCGAGGTCGTCGCCCAGGCGGTGTCCCGAGGGATGGACCACCGGGAGGTGAGGGAAGAGGACGACACCCAGGACATCCCCCGTGTCCAGCCGCACCACCTCACCCCCGAGCTCCCGCGGGACCTTTCGCGGGGTCCCGCGCAAGTTCCCGCGCACGCTTTCCCGCAGGGACCCCGGCAGTCCGCCGCGCGAGGCACCGGCCAGGACCCCGCGCAGACCCTCCCGACGGACACGGGCCGAAACCCCGCACCCGAATCCCCCGAAGGACAGCAGCTCAGCCACCCCCAGGACCCCGCGCCGACCCTCCGGCAGGAGACCCCGCAGGGCCCCGGCCCCAGCCTGCGGCAGGAAGCCCGACAGAACCCTGCGTCAACCCTCCGGCAGGAGACCCCGCAGGACCCCACGCCGAGCCTCCGTCAGGAAGCCGCGCAGGGTCCCGGCCCGGACCCGCGGCACGAAGCCCCGCAGGGCTCCACGCCGACCCCGCGGCACGAAGCCCCCCAGGGCTCCGCGCCGACCCCCCGGCAGGAGACGCCACCGAGCCACCCGCAGGGGCCCCGGCAGGAGATTCCGCCGGTTCCCGTGCCGACCCTCCGTCAGGAGACCCCGCGTGGGGGTGCCGCCACCGATGTGCCGGTGCACCTTCCGTTCCGGGGGGCGACCGCGCAACCGGCCCGGCCCGCCCCCACCCCGGCGCAGCGCCAAGCCCACCGGCAGGCACCCGCGCCGGCGAGCCGCCGCGTCCCCGGTCGCCGCGTCCCGCGCGGGGACGACCGGCTCCGGGAGCACCGCGGCCCGGTGCTCCCGGGCTGGGTCGGCGTCGGCGTCGGCGGGCTCGCCCTCGCCGGCTGCGCCGCCGTGCTGTGGCGCGCCGGGGTCGTCCCGGCCGCCCTCGTCGCGGCCTTCGGCGCTACCCCCCGCGCGTACCAGGGGCTGCGCGCCACCCACTGGCCCCCGCTCGCCTTCCTCGGCGTCGTCGCCCTCCTCGCCCTCGGCGGACTCGGCCGCTCCCGTACCGGCCACGCCTGGGTGTTGACCCTCTTCGGCCGGTACCGCGGCACGGTCCGGCGTACCGGCCTGACCTGGATCAGCCCCCTCCTGCTGCGCCGGCGGGTCGACGTCCGGCTGCGGCACTGGCGCAGCGAGCCGATGCCCGCCGTGGACTCCGGGGGCCTCGCCCTCCAGGTCGTCGTCCAGGTGGTCTGGCAGGTCAAGGACACGGCCCGGGCCACCCTGGCCGTCGAGGACCACACGGAGTACCTCGCGGAGCAGGTCGAGTCGGCCATGGCCCGGGTCCTGTCCCAGCTCCCCGCCGACGCCTTCCACGAGGATGCCCCGACCCTGCGCGACGCGGAGGCCGTGGGCGACGCGCTGACCCGGATGCTGGCGGCGGAGACCGAGGCCGTCGGGATCGAGGTGTTCTCGGCCCAGCCGATCCGGATCGAGTACGCCGCCGAGGTGGCCGAGGCGATGCGCCGCCGCCGGGTCGCGGCGATCGACGCCAAGCACCGCGACACCGTGCTGAGTTCGGTCGTGGACGCGGTCGACGACACCGTGCACCGGCTGACCTCGCGCGGGCTCGTCGAGCTCGACGACTACGAGCGCAAGGCCCTGGTGAAGGACCTCACGGTGGCCTTCTACACGGGGCGCTCCGAGTAGCGCGACCGGTCCGAGGACGGACCGCGACCGGTCCGCGACCGGTCAGCAAGCGGTCGCGGGGCTCCGGGATCGGACGCCGCGGTCACCGCCTGGCGGCGGCGGGGCGCCGGCACGTGGGCGTGACAGGGGAACGGGTGGCCGGAATTGACCGGACCACCCGTTCTTCCGTTGGTATGGACATGGCCAACTCTCGTCAATAACCTGGTACTTGGTCTAGACCTACGTCGATGCCCCGCGTCGGCGTTCCATCCCCGCGTGCACGCCTCCCGCCGGAGCCCCCCCCACATCCAAGGAGCATCATGCGTCACTTCAGCCTCCCCAGCATCCGCCTGCCCGGACGGTCCGAAGGGCGGTCCGGGCGGCCCGGACGCGCCGGAGCCGTCACGCTCGGCCTCGGTCTCGTCGCCGGAATGACCCTGCTCGGCGCCCCCAACGCCAGCAGCCACGGCTACACCGACACCCCCATCAGCCGCGCGAAGCTCTGTGCCAACAAGACCGTCGCCAACTGCGGGGCGATCCAGTGGGAGCCGCAGAGCGTCGAGGGCCGCAAGGGCTTCCCGGCCCTCGGCCCGTCCGACGGCACGATATGCGCGGGCGGCCTCCCCCAGTTCGCCGAGCTCGACAACCAGCGCGGCGGCACCTGGCCGGCCACGTCGGTGGCCGGCGGCCAGAGCTACACCTTCCGCTGGCAGTTCACCGCCAACCACGCCACCACCGACTTCAAGTACTACGTCACCAAGAACGGCTGGGACCCCACCCGCCCCCTGACCCGTTCCGCGCTCGAATCCCAGCCCTTCCTCACCGTCGCCTACAACGGCGCCCGCCCCTCCATGACCACCAGCCACCAGGGCGCCATGCCGAGCGGCAAGTCGGGCCGCCACATGATCCTCGCGGTGTGGACCGTCCATGACACCCCCATGGCGTTCTACTCCTGCTCCGACGTTCAGTTCTGACACTACGTCAGCTACCCTCCGGCGGCATGCGGACGACGACTGGACCCGTGACCGTCGCGGAGCTCGTGGCACGCCAGTGGGGCGACCACCGGCCCGGGCTGATGTACCGGGACAGCGGGCGGGCCGAGGGCGCCGACGGGCGCGGGGCGGACGCGGCGATGCGTGCCGCGCCCGCCTCACCCGCCGCGCCCGCCGTCCTGACCCTCAGCCGCCACCGGACCGCCCAGGAAGCGGCCGCGCGCGCCGCGCTGCTCGTCGACCTCATGCCGCCGGGGGCCGAGCCGCACCTCGGGGTGCTGCTCGACAACACCCCCGAGTTCCCGTTCTGGCTCGGCGCGGCGGCCCTCTCCGGGGCCGCCGTCGCCGGCATCAACCCCACGCGGCGCGGCCCCGAGCTCGCCCGGGACATCCTGCACACCGAGTGCCGGATCCTGGTGACCGAGCGCGCCCACCTGCCCCTGCTCGACGGGATCGAGCTGCCCGGTGTCCGCGTCCTCGTGACCGACACCGAGGAGTACGCGGACCTCCTCGCCCCCTACGCGGCCGCCGCACCGGGCGAGGCGGTCCTGCGCCCGCCCGGACCGGCCGACCGGCTGCTCCTCTACTTCACCTCCGGCTCCACCGGCGCCCCGAAGGCCGCGATCTGCACCCAGGGCCGGCTCGCCGCCGCCGGAAGCTCCCTGGCGCGCCACTTCTCGGTCACCCCGGCCGACGTCCACTACATCTGCATGCCCCTCTTCCACGGCAACGCCGTCATCGCCGACTGGCTCCCGGCGCTCGCCGCCCACGCCCCCGTGGCGCTGCGCCGCCGATTCTCGGCCTCCGGGTTCCTGGACGACGTACGGGCGTACGGGGCCACGTACTTCACCTACGTCGGGCGGGCGGTCCAGTACCTGCTGGCCACACCGCCGCGTCCGGACGACCGGGAGCACACCCTGCGCCTCGGCTTCGGCACCGAGGCCGGGGCGGTGGACTCGGCCCGCTTCGGCGAGCGGTTCGGAGTCCGACTGGTGGAGGGGTACGGGGCCACCGAGGGCGGCGCCTCCGTCCAGCGGACCCCCGACACCCCGCCGGGCGCCCTCGGCCGGGCCGGCGCCGGGGACGACCTCGCCGTCATCGACCCCGGTACGGGCCGGGAGTGCCCCCCGGCCGCTTTGGACGGCAGCGGGCGGCTGCTGAACGGCGCCGCGGCGATCGGCGAGCTCGTCAACCGGGGCCGCAGCCTGTTCGAGGGCTACTGGCGCAACCCCGACGCGGAGGCCGCCCGCACCCGGGACGGCTTCTTCTGGACGGGGGACCTCTTCTTCCGGGACACGGCCGGCTTCCTCTACTTCGCGGGACGTACGGACGACCGGCTGCGGGTCGACAGCGAGAACCTGGCCGCCGCGGTGATCGAGAACATCCTGGCCCGCTGGGCGCCGGCGGCGGCGGTCGCGGTGTACGCGGTGCCGGACGAGGTGGCGGGGGACCAGGTGATGGCAGCCGTGGCCCTGCGGGAGGGCGCGGCGTTCGACGCGGAGGCGTTCGCGGCGTTCCTCGCCGACCAGCCCGACCTGGGCACGAAGATGGCCCCGCGCTATGTGCGGGTGGTGCCGTCGATGCCGGTCACCGCCACCAACAAGGTCCACCGGGCCGCCCTGCGCCGGGCCGGCTTCCGGTGCCCGGACCCGGTGTGGCACCGGCCGCCCGCCGCCGCCGCGTACGAGCCGCTGACTCCCGCCGCCCTCACCCGGCTGCTCGCCTCCTACGCGGACCGGTCCCGCACCCACCTCCTGGAGATGTAGGCGTCCGCGGCCGCATCCGGGCCCGCCGGGCGCACGGGGCGCGGGGCGTCGGTAATGGTTTTGAGCACCCCGGAGGAGCAGGTAGTATTTTCGATGTCAGCAGGCGCCGCTAGCTCAGTTGGTTAGAGCAGCTGACTCTTAATCAGCGGGTCCGGGGTTCGAGTCCCTGGCGGCGCACCTGTCCTTCGGGCGGTTTCCGGTTCACACCGGGAACCGCCCGAAGTGTTGTGGCGGGCCCCCCGCCGCCGCCGTCGCTCAGAGTGTGAGCGACAGCAGCAGCGGTGCGGCCTTGCGGTTCAGCGTGTCCGCCGCGGCCCGCAGCCGGTGCGCGTGCTCGACCGGCATAGACAGGGCCAGGCAGCCGACCGATGCCCCGGCCGTGATCGGGACCGCCGCGCAGACCGTGCCCACCGCGTACTCCTGGAGGTCCAGGACCGGCACGGTGGCCGGCTGGGAGTCCAGCT
Source organism: Streptomyces sp. NPDC058662 (assembly GCF_042716255.1). Lineage (NCBI taxonomy): Bacteria > Bacillati > Actinomycetota > Actinomycetes > Kitasatosporales > Streptomycetaceae > Streptomyces > Streptomyces sp. NPDC058662. The sequence continues at coordinate 14,217 of NZ_JBHXRU010000017.1, forward strand.
TGGAGAAGAGGATCCGTTCGTTCACGATCGTCTTCGACGTGAGCCGGGCGATCTTGTGCCGGGCGAGGTGGTCGCGCCGCCCGTTGAGGTCGAGCTGGGTGAGCAGGCACTTGCCGACCGCGCTGGCGTGCGCGGCCGAGCGGAAGTCGACCCACTCGTGCACCTTCGGGGTGCGCGGACTGTCCGCGAACTGCGTGATCCGCACTTCGCCGTCCACGTACCGGCTGATGTAGACCGCCGCGCCGACCGAGTCCCGCAGCCGGTCGAGGGTCTCCTGGAGCTTGTCCGTCAGGGCCTGCTGCCGGTTGATACCGGAACCGAGCAGGACCAGGGAGTCCCCTATGGCATAGGCGCCGTCCGACACCTGTAGTACATATCCCTCCCGGCGCAGCATGAGCAGCATCGGAGCGAGATGGACCGCGGGCAGGCCGGTCTCACGCGCGATCTGGATGTCGGTCACACCTCCCGTGTGCCGTGCGATCGTTTCGAGTACGCGTAGTGCGTACTGCACCGAGTGGAACGGCGCGGTCGGCTCGGGCTTCAGCGCCACGGTCTCCCCCTAGCAGGTTGTTACCGCTTGCCCTACCACGATAGCCATCAAGGGGCCCATGTGGAGCGCCTGTTGAGGAGATTGATGGCTCAATCATGTCGCTCTGCCTGGATCTACCCCGGTGGCATATGCCAAGGTCATGAACCGTGTCCCGGCCGCCGGGAATGACCCGACGCCGCCGGAGGTTCGAGACCTTCGTACCGACGCCGTGCGGATGTCGTACGGCGCGGAGCGAGACGGGAGCGACGATGAGTGACAGCGGGGACGCGAATCGGCACCACGACGGCTCGGACGGCGGAACCGGCGGTACCGGCGGCAGGGACGGCGGCCCGGCCGCAGGCCCCGGCGCTCCCACTTCCCCCGGCGGCGGCAACGGGATCCGCGGCGCCGTCCTGGGCCGCGCGCCCGCGGTGCTCTCGGTCCTGGACCTGGTCACCGTGGGAAGCGGCAACACCGCGAGCGACGCCCTCGCCACCAGCGTGGCCATAGCCCGTCTCGCCGAGGCCCGCGGCTTCCACCGGCACTGGGTCGCCGAGCACCACTCGATGCCCGCGGTCGTCAGCTCCTCCCCGGCCGTGATCCTCGCCTACCTGGCCGCGCACACCTCGCGCATCCGGCTCGGCTCGGGCGGGGTCATGCTGCCCAACCACGCCCCGCTCGTCGTCGCCGAGCAGTTCGGCATCCTGGAGGCCGCCGCCCCGGGGCGTGTCGACCTCGGCCTCGGCCGGGCTCCCGGCACCGACGGACGCACGGCCGCCGCCCTGCGCGGTCCCGGACGGCTCGACGAGGGCGCGGACGATTTCCCGCGGCGCCTCGCGGAGCTCACCGCCTTCCTCGACGACGACTTCCCCGACGGGCACCCGTACGCGCGGGTGCACGCCGTACCGGGCCCCGTCCAGGGCCCGACGGCCCGGCCCTCGCTGTGGCTGCTCGGCTCCTCCGGCTACAGCGCCCAGATGGCCGGCGAGCTGGGGCTGCCCTTCGCCTACGCCCACCACTTCTCGGCCGCCGGCACCGTGCCCGCCCTCGACCTCTACCGGCGCAGCTTCCGGCCCTCGGCCGTCCTGGACGCCCCGTACAGCATCATCGGGGTCGCCGCGGTGGCCGCCGACACGCACGAGGAGGCCCGTACCCAGGTCCTCACGGGCGCGCTCTACATGATGATGGTGCAGACCGGCCGGGCCGGGCTGGTCCCGACGCCCGCGGAGGCCCGCGCGTTCCCGTTCTCGGGTCCGGGACAGCGCGAGTTCGTCGAGAGCCGGCTCGCGGACACCGTGTACGGCACGCCCGACGAGGTGACCAAGGGCCTCGACGCGCTGGCCGGGCTGACGGGCGCGGACGAGCTGATGCTGACCGCCAACATCCACGGCAACGCGGCCCGGTTGCGCTCGTACGAGCTCGTAGCAGATGCGTACGGTCTGCCCGGGCCGGCCCCGGCGGCCGGTTGACCGCACCAGAACGCAGTTCGGCTGGTTTGTTGCCAAAACCTTGCGAGAGGGTGTCTCAAGGCAGCCTTAAACCGCTCGTCACCCGGGGTGGCGGGCGGTTTCTGATGTGCACTCAAGTCTCTGACTAGGGGATTTACCCCGTTGGTGGTCTAGTCCTTCTTTGGTCCAAACCATTGACTCGGGCGTGTGGTGATCGCTATCTCTTTCACCACCTGATCGGTTGTTCTCCCCTCCCACCCCCACGGAGACGGTTCATGCACATCCGTAAACCCCTCATCGCGGCAGCCGCCACGGCCGCGCTGGCAGCCGGAGCGCTGGCTTCCTTCGCGGGACTCGGCACGGCCCAGGCCGCCGACGCCTCGGCGACCGCGGCCGCCGGCGGCGTCCGCATCGCCTACTACGACCAGTGGAGCGTGTACGGGAACGCCTTCTATCCCAAGCACCTCGACACCCGCGGCATCGCGGGCAAGCTGGACGTCATCAACTACTCGTTCGGCAACATCCACCCCACCGACCTCACCTGCTTCGAGGCGAACAAGGCGGCGGGCGACGACAACAACCCCAACGCCGGTGACGGCGCGGGCGACTCGTACGCCGACTACCAGAAGTCCTTCAGCGCGGCGGACAGCGTGGACGGCGTCGCCGACAAGTGGGACCAGCCGATCGTGGGCGTCTTCAACCAGTTCAAGGAACTGAAGGCGAAGTACCCGCACCTGAAGATCAACATCTCGCTGGGCGGCTGGACGTACTCCAAGTTCTTCCACGACGCGGCCAAGACCGACGCCTCCCGCAAGAAGCTCGTCGCCTCCTGCATCAAGCAGTACATCAAGGGCGACCTCCCGGTGGAGGGCGGCTTCGGCGGCCCCGGCACCGCGGCCGGCATCTTCGACGGCATCGACATCGACTGGGAGTACCCCGGCTCCGCCGGCGGCCACCTGGGCAACCACTACGGCCCCGAGGACAAGCAGAACTTCACCCTGCTGCTCGCGGAGTTCCGCAAGCAGCTCGATGCCGAGGGCGCGGCCAACGGCGGCAAGAAGTACCTGCTGACCGCGGCGCTCCCGGCGGGCCAGGACAAGATCAAGTACATCGAGACGGACAAGATCGGCGCGTACCTCGACTACGCGAACATCATGACGTACGACATGCACGGCGCCTGGGACGGCGACGGGCCGACGTACCACCAGTCCCCGCTGTACCCGTCGGCGGCCGACCCGACCGACCCGATCGCGCCGGGCACCCAGAAGTACAGCATCGACAACGCGATCGACTCCTGGATCGACGGCAACCCGGCCTACGGGATCGCGGGCGGCTTCCCCGCCAACAAGCTGACCCTGGGCTACGAGTTCTACTACCGCGGCTGGAAGGGCGTGCCGGCCGGCAGCGCCAACGGCCTCGCGCAGAGCGCGACCGGCGGCTCCGGCGCCCGCCCCCTCAGTCAGCAGGCGGGCATCGCGCACTACAAGGAGCTCGGCGGGATCGTCGACAACCCGTCGACCACCTTCTGGGACGACCAGTCGAAGTCCTCGTACTTCTACAAGGACGGCGAGTTCTTCACCGGCCTGAACCAGAAGTCCATCCAGGCCCGGGTCGACTACGGCAAGCAGCGCGGCCTGGCCGGCGCGATGATGTACTCCCTGCTCGGCCTGGACAACAACACCACGCTGCTGAACCAGATCTCGACGGCCCTCGGCAGCACCACGCAGCCGCCGGTCACCACGCCTCCGACGACCACTCCGCCGACCACGACCCCGCCCACCACGACCCCGCCGACCACGCAGCCCCCGACCGGCTGCGGCTCGCTCCCGGCGTACGTCGCGGGCACGGTCTACAACGGCGGCAACGAGGTCTCCCACAACGGCCGCAAGTACAAGGCCCAGTGGTGGACGCAGAACGAGACGCCGGGCACCACCGGTGAATGGGGTGTCTGGAAGGACCTCGGCGCCTGCTGATCTCCCCCCACCCCGCGCCGAGCGGTACCTCCGCCCCGCACCCCGCATCCCGGGTGCGGGGCGGAGGTGTGTCACATGGTTGCCGGATTTCCCGCACCGATGCGTATCTGCATCGCTACGCTCGGCCACAGGTTGATTCCGGCTCCGCATCGCTCGGGGGTATCCCATGGTCCAAGCCCGCGACATCGATCCCAGCGCCTCGCCTCTGGACTACTACAGCTACGAACTGCGCAGGCTCAGGGAGGACGCGGGGCTGAAACAGGCCCAGTTGGGATCCATCATCTTCTGCACGGGTTCCCTGATCGGCATGATCGAGAACGGCAAGAGGGTCCCCACCCGCGACTTCTCGGAACGGGTGGACGCGGCGCTGGGTACCGGTGGGGTGTTCTCCCGACTGGTGGGGCTGGTGCTACGAAGCCAGTTGCCGAGCTGGTTCCAAGCGTTTGCCGAGATGGAAGCCAGGGCCACGCACATCTCCTCGTTCCAGCCGCAGTTGGTGTACGGCCTATTGCAGACGGAGGACTACGCCCGAGCGGTGCTTCGGGCAGGGTGGGGCGAGAAGCTCGAAGAGGCGGTCGCCGCGAGGCTGGAGCAGCAGCGGATCCTCAGCAGGGAGGGCCCGCCTCTCAGCTGGGTGGTCCTGGACGAGGCGGTGCTGCACCGGCCCTTTGGTGGGAGGGAAATAATGCGGGCTCAAATGAACCGGTTGCTGGAGTTTCAGGACCGTCGCGAGTTGCGCATCCAGATCCTGCCGTTCAGTGCCGGGCAACATCCCGCCACAGTAGGGGCGTTCACGGTCCTCCGGTTCGAGGGGGACCCGGACATCGTCTACGCCGAGAGCTACGGTTCGGCACATGTGACAGCGAATCCTGAGACGGCGAGTGACTGCGCGCATCGCTACGATCATCTTCAGGCCGCGGCACTCTCCGTGGAGGAATCGGCGGCGTTGATCGCCCGCGTACGAGAGGAACGTTATGGGGACCATTGACAACCTGACGGGCGCGCTGTGGCGTAAGTCCAGCTACAGCGGCGGGACCGGCGGCGAGTGCGTCGAGTGCGCCCCCCTCGGCGGTGCCACCTGGCAGAAGTCCTCGTACAGCGGCTCCAATGGCGGCGAGTGCGTCGAAGTAGCCACCCGGCCCCACCTCGTCGCCGTCCGGGACTCCAAGCGGCCCGACGCCCCCGCCTTCGCGGTGGCGCCGGAGGCGTTCACGGCCTTCGTGCGCAGTCTCTGACCGGATGCCGGAGCGGCAGCCCCCGGCGGGGCTGCCGCACGGCCTACGCCGAACCGCCGACCCCCGGGCGGGCGCCGATCATCTCCGCGATGCGTTCCGGGGCCACCGCCCGGGAGTAGAGCCAGCCCTGCCCCGTGTCGCAGCCGACGCGCTGCAGCCGGGCCGCCTGCCCGGCGGTCTCCACGCACTCCGCGGTCACCGTCAGGCCGAGCCGGTGCGCGAGTTGGACCAGGGCCTCGACGATGGTCTCGTCCGCCGGGTTCGGGTGGGCCCCCTCCTCGTAGCGGAAGCCGCGGACGAAGGACCCGTCCAGCTTGAGGACCGAGACCGGCAGCCGGCTCAGGTAGGCGAGGTTCGAGTAGCCGGTGCCGAAGTCGTCGATCGCGATCCGCACCCCCATGTCGCTCAAGGCCTGGAGGGCCTGGAGCGGGCGGCCCGCCGAGCCCATCACCGCCGACTCCGTCAGCTCCAGCTGGAGCAGCTGGGGCGCGAGGCCCGTCTCGGCGAGGATCTCCGCGACGTCGCCCACCAGATCGGAGTCCCATACCTGGCGCACCGCGACGTTCACCGAGACGAAGACCGGGGAGTCGCTCGGCTGCTCGATCTGCCAGCGCCGCGCCTGCCGGCACGCGGTCCGCAGGACCCACCGCCCCAACTGGACGATGGAGCCGTCCTCCTCCGCGATTCCGATGAACCGATTCGGCGCCAAGGTGCCGAACTGCGGGTGGTTCCAGCGCACCAGGGCCTCCACCCCGCGCAGCGCGCCGCTCCCCAGGTCCACCAGCGGCTGGTACTCCAGCTCGAACTCGCCGCGCTCCACCGCCGGTCGCAAGGTGGAGGACAGGGCCTGCCGGGTCATGCGGTGCGCGTTGCGCTCCGGGTCGAAGAGCGTCCAGCGGGCCTTGCCGTCGGCCTTCGCCCAGTACAGGGTCGTGTCGGCGGCCTGCATCAGCCCCGTCGCCGAGGTCCCTTCCGTCGCCCGTTCCACGACGCCGATCGACGCGGAGACCGACAGCCGCTGCCCGGCCAGGTCGAACGGCTCCTGCACGGCGGCCAGGACGCTCCGCGCCAGGTCCACGAGCTGCTCCGTACCGGTGGAGTCCTCGACGAGCACGGCGAACTCGTCCCCGCCGAGGCGCGCCACGAGATGCCCGCCCGTACGCCCGTAGCCCGACTGGTCGGCGCACTGGGTCAGCCGGGCCGCGACGGCCGCCAGCAACCGGTCGCCGACCCGGTGGCCGAGGGTGTCGTTGACCGCCTTGAAGCCGTCCAGGTCCAGGTAGCAGAGTCCGATCCGGCCGGTGCCGCCGCCGTGGTCGTACGAGGAGGCCTCCAGCGCGGTCGAGAGCCGCTCGAAGAACAGGGCCCGGTTGGGGAGCCGGGTGACGGGGTCGTGCATCTGCAGGTGGCGCAGCCGGGCCTGGAGGTCGCGCCGGTCGCTGATGTCGGCCACGGACAGCAGGACGTCCCCGGACCCGGGCACCGGTCCCAGCGTGACCTCGGTCCACAGCGAGTGCCCGTCGGGGTGCTTGAGGCGGCGGGTGCAGCGCAGCCGGGCCTGGCGGCCGCGCAGCACCTCCTGGTACGCGGCCCAGGTGCGGGCCTCGGCCGCCAGGTCGACCAGGTCGGCCGCGCACCGGTGGGTGAGCGCGTGCGGCTCGGTGCCCAGCAGTCCGGCGAAGGCCTGGTTGGCGGCGACGACGTAGCCGTCGCGGTCGACGACGGCCATGGCGAGGTGGGCCGCGTTGAAGGCGGCCCGGTAGTCGCGCGCTTCGGATGCGGACGCGGAGCGGGGCAGGGGCCCCGGTACGGCCCGCGCCGACGCCGCCGCAGGCACCGCCGGGTGACGCTCCGTGAGGGCCGAGCGGATGCTGTCGGCCGCCGAACCGGTTCCTTCTGGGGTTCCGCTCACCGTTGGCTCCCGCAGTGTTCGTGAGTGTCCGTGCAGGAAAGTGTGCCGATCATAGAGGCTGCCGGGAGGCCCTATCCAGCGGCGTCGCCGTGCGGGGCCGGGGAGTTCGGCGTGATGACGCTTCGGGGGCCGCAGCCCGGTCGATCGTTTCTGCGCGGCTATGAGCACGCTGAGTCATCTGCTGATCTGGCGTGATCGGATGTGACGTTCTGTAGAGAGGGGCGTGAAGTCCGAGGGTCACCGGCTTGCGCTATTGCTCACTCGTGTGGGGCAGCGGAACAGGGCGTTAGTAAGACAATCGCCTCAAGGTGGACGAGAGGGTACGAATCCACCACCGGAGGTCCATGTGCCGCGACAGCAGACACCCGGGGGAGTGGACCTCTCCCGCGCCCGGAGCACGGCAGCGGCGGTCACGTCCCTGACGGCGCTCGCCGCCATGTCGCTCGTCGCCGGTCCCGCCGTGGCCGACTCCGGAGCCGGACCCTGCGCGCTGACCCGGACGGCGGCGCACCACTCCCTGGGGCTGGACAGCTGGAACCGCGCGTACCCCAAACCCGAGCGCACCCTCGACGCGGTCATGGTCTTCCTCTCCTTCCCCGACCACCGGCCGGCCTTCGGGACGGAGGAGATCGCCGCCGACTACTTCCCCGCGACCAGCGAGTTCTTCGAGCGGGCCTCCTACGGGCGGTTCCACCTGGTCCCGCACCCGCAGCAGCGCTGGGTCCCGATGCCCCGCCCGTCCACCGCGTACGGGATACAGCGCGACTGGGCGCCCGAGGACCGCGCGGCCTACCTGCGGGACGCGGTCGCGGCCGCCGACGCCGAGGTGGACTTCGGCGCGTACGACGTCGTCTACTTCGTCGCCGACCCGGACGCGCCCGGCGTGGACTCCGACGCCACGAAGGTCGTCAACTTCGACCGCCCGATCCGCGCGGACGGCGGCCAGCTGCGGCGGATCGTGACGGTCTTCGAACGGCATCCGCCGGACCGGAACGTGCTGGCGCACGAGACCGGACACGTCTTCGACCTGCCCGACCTCTACCACCGGCCGACGGACGGCAAGGGGGACTGGGACACGCACGTCGGGGACTGGGACGTCATGGGCAGTCAGTTCGGGATGGCGCCGGACCTGTTCGCCTGGCACAAGTGGAAGCTGGGCTGGCTGGACGCCTCCCAGGTGGACTGCGTGCAGTCGGGTTCCTCGCTGCACACCCTCCAGCCCCTGGCCGAGGCTCCCCCGCGGGGCGGTACGGGGGGCACCCGGCTCGCGGTGGTCCGTACCGGGCCGGGCAGCGCGATCGCGGTGGAGGCCCGGGGGTCGGCGGGCAACGACGGGGACACCTGCACGGAAGGGGTGCTGGTCTACCGGGTGCGCAACGAGGCGGCGTCGGGCGGGGGCCCGATCGAGGTGCTGGACGGGCATCCGCAGACGGAGGCGTGCTGGGACCGCTCGGTGTACCCGCCGCTGGCGGACGCACCGCTGGAGGTCGGCGAGACGTTCACCGTGCCGGGGGAGCGGATCACGATCGAGGTGGCGGACCGGACCAGGTCCGGCGCGTACACGGTGAAGATCACCACCTAGTGCCGCGGGCGCGGCCCGCGGCCGTGGCCGTGGCCGTGGCCGGAGCACGAAGAAGGCCCCCACTCGCGTGGGGGCCTTCTTCCGTCGGTGCGCCGCCAGGGACTCGAACCCCGGACCCGCTGATTAAGAGTCAGCTGCTCTAACCAACTGAGCTAGCGGCGCGTGCTGACGTCGTAGACATTAGCACCCGGATCGGCGGAAGGAAAAATCGATATCCCCAGGTCCGTGGTGGGGGGCGTCGGCGGCGCGGGCGGCGCGGACGAAGGCCCAGAGCAGCGCCTCGGGCCCGGGCAGCCAGGGCGTACGGGTGTCGGGGGCCACGAGCCAGCGGGAGGGGCCGGGGGTGGCGGCGAGGGGCGGCACGGTGACGGCGTCGCCGCGGCCGTGGCACAGCGGCGCCGGGGCGACGCCGGAGCCGCCCCACTCCTCCCAGGCCAGCAGTACGGGGAGCCGCTGGGCGGTGCCCCGGGCGACGAAGAGGAGCATGCGGCCGCGATGGACGGCCACCGGGCCGCAGCCGGGGCCCTCGGCCCAGAGCAGGTCCATGACGCGGCGGCCGAGGACGAGCGGGACATTGACGACGTCGAAGGCGGTCCCGCAGGGCAGCACGGCGGGCGCGCCCGGCCGGGCCTCCCACAGCGCGAGGGTGGTCCCCGGCCGCGCGGAGGCCGAGGCGAGCCAGGCGGCGCCCTGCGCGGTGACGTGGGTGGCGGGCGCGGTCCGCTGATCGGGGGCGTGGCAGCCGGGAACCGTCGTCAGGGTCGTCATGCACCCAGGTGTACCGCCCGTGACGGAACGGCTGCCCGGAGTTACGGGAAACGGGGACAGGGCGGCGGATGCTGGGGTATCTTGCGCCGCGCATATGCCACCCCGCCGCGCTCGGCCCCCTCGCCCCACCCCCGCGGGCCGCGCCCGAGGGGGTGGGGCGGGGCGGGGGCTACGGGGCGTCGTTGAGGGGGAGGGTCTGGCCGAACTCGATCATTTTCACGGCGTAGTCCTCGGTCCAGTCCGCCTCGGCGGCGATCGCGGCCGGCGAGAGTCGGTCGAAGCGGCGGCGGTCCGCCAGCTGGGCCGCCGCCAGGGCCTGGAACTCCACCGCCCGCTCCTGCGCCGCCCGGAACGCCAAAGTCAGTTCCGTCGCCCGCGCCAGCAGCTCGCGCGGGTCCTCGATCGACTCCAGGTCGAAGAAGTGCTCCGGGTCCGTGGCGGCCTCCGAGGGCTCGAAGAGCAGCGGCGCCGGCCGCAGCCTCCGCTCGGTCCGCTCGGGGTCTGCCATCCGTGTCCTCCTGCTGCGTGCGAAATCCTTCCGGGCCACCGTCCATTGTCCAACCTCGCGCAAGCCCGCACCGGGCCACGGGGAACGCCCGTACGGATGGCGGGGCCTGCGGGGACGGCGGGAAGGACGGGGCGGGGGAGTCGGACAGGCGAGCGGGCGGCGCCCCCCCCGGCGGGTCACGGGCGCCAGGGCACCCGGTGTTCCGCCAGGTGCGCGAGGACCGAGTGGTTGGCCTCCCAGCCGTCCGGGAACTTCACCGTCACGCCCAGCTGCACCGGTTCCGTCGAGGGGTGCTCGTCCAGCAGCTCCGCAATGCCCGCCCGGGCCACCACCACGCACGCGTGCCGGTGCCGGGAGGCCAGCACGCACAGCCGGCCCGTCTCCAGGTGGAAGGCCGTGGCGTCGGGACGCCCCGACAGCGGGTGCAGCACCACCGTGAGGTCGTACTCGCGGCCCTGGAGGCGGTTCGCGGTGTCCACCGTGACCCCTGTGACACCGAGGGCGGCCAGGGCCGCGCGCACCGCCGCCGCCTGGTCGCGGTGCGCCGTGCCGACGGCGATCCGGTCCGCCGTGAGCGGGGCCGGCGCCTCGGAGCGCTCGTCGGAGGTCACCGCGCCCCGGTCCAGGGCGCGCCGGACCACCAGGGCCACCGCCCGGACCGCCTCCGGATCGGTGCGCGGGGTGTGCCGGGCGGGCAGCTCCAGCAGGCCCCAGCCCGAGAGGGCGGCCTCGTCCAGCACCCGGTCCGGGCCCGACCCGTCCGAGGCGACCCCGTACGAGAGCCGCCGCTCGCCCGGGCCGGTGCCGCTGCGGAACTGCGTGTACGGGTAGAAGGCCCGGGACACCAGCGGCGCGGCGGTGGCCGGCAGGCGCCAGGACACGGGCAGCCGGTGCTGCGGCAGCCGCGGGTTGTGCGCGAGCAGGGTGCTCACCGCCGAGGCGGAGGGGTCGTAGGACAGGCCCGCCCACTGCTCCGCGCCCACCACGCTGAACGGGTCCAGCTGTCCCGGGTCGCCGACGAACAGCGCCCGGTCGAAGAGCCCGGCCACGGCCAGCAGCGCGTCCGAGCGCATCTGGTACGCCTCGTCGACGATGGCGTGCTCCCAGGGCTCCACGTCCTTGACGAAGGCCCACTTGGCGGCCGTGGAGATGGTGATCGGCAGCTCGGCGAGATCCCCCGGCTTGGCCGAGAGGGTGACCGAGGGCAGCTCGCGCAGCGCCGGGTCGTAGGCGTCCCCGTCGCTGCTGTGCAGGCGGCCCACGCGGAGCTGCGGATCCTTGTCGGCCAGCCGCAGCACCAGGTCGTCGACCTGCGCGTTCGTCTGCGCCACCACCATCAGGCGGCGCCCGGCCGCGGCCAGCTCCCGGGCGGCGCGGACCACGAGCGTGGACTTGCCGGCTCCGGGCGGGGAGTCGACGACCACACCCCGCTCGGTCCCGTGCAGGGTGTCGTGGAGGATGGCGGCGGTCGCCCGGGCGGCCGCCGTGCCCGGGTCGAAGGGCGCGGTCGCGGTCACAGCAGGTCCTCGTCGGTCACGGCGTCGGGTCGCGGGGCGGTGGCGGCGGCCGACGAGCCGGGCGGGCCGCCGTGCGTCCAAGGGGTCTGCTCCGGGTCGGGCAGCTTGGGGCCGCCGCGCGCGTCGTGCTCGAAGAGCGTCCAGCACACCCGGTCGCCCTTCACCGGCACCGAGCCCGGCTCCGGGTCCCGGCTCCGGCCCATCTTGTCCAGCAGCCGCAGCACGAGCCGCCCGTCCTCGTCCCACCGTACGAACTTCGCCGACTGCGGGCGCCCGTCCAGCGAGCGGTACACCTTCCCGGCGCCGTCCGCGAGCTGGGGCCGGTCCTCCGTCGCCACCGTCACCAGCGGGCGGGGACTGGGCCGCTTGGAGTCGGTCCACTCCATCACGACCTCGGTGACCTCGCCGGCGAAGGCCTCACCCGCGAGCCGCCGGCCCGCCATGACGAGCGGGTCGTCCAGCGCCTCCTGCGCGTCCAGGCGCACCTGCTCCGTCTCCCGCGTCGCCAGCTTCTGCGCCGCCGTGACCGCGTCGTCGCGGCGCGGCTGCGGCGGCTCGCCCGCCCGGACCCGGTCGCGGTGGCCCGTGTAGGACCAGCGGTCGCGGGTCCAGCGCTCCTCCGCCCGCTCGCCCGGCGGCAGGGCGCGCAGCAGGTCGACCGCCTCCCACGTCTGCCGCCAGGCGGTCTCCATCTGGGTCACGACCAGCCGGTGGACATCGCGTTCCGCCTGCCGCACCGCGTGGTCGTCCGCCCCGGGCCGGGCCGCCAGGGCCGAGCGCGCCGCGTCGTAGCGGGCGATGGCGGGGGCCAGCAGCTTGTTGTCGAACGCCGGATCGGTGGCCGGGCCGGCCGGCGGGCAGAGCAGCTGCCCGGCCGCGTCCCGGCCCAGCTCCGCCCGCTGCGCGGCCTCCGCGCCCGACACGCCCTCCGGCGGGTCGATCCAGCCCAGCAGGGCGCCGAGGTGCTGGTCCTCCAGGTTGCTCTGGCCGGTGGCCCAGTGCCGGGACAGCAGGTCGGTGGCCGACACCAGCATCGAGGAGCCGGGGACCCGGGACCGCTCCGCGAGGTGGGTGAACCAGCGGCCCAGCATCGGCACCCGGGCGGGGGCCGGGTACGGGTTCTCCGGCTCCTCCTCGGCGGTGCGGCGGAACCGCATGGAGCGGCCGAGCAGCCGTACGTACTCGATGCCCGCCCGGCTGGGCACGATCAGCTGCGGGGCGTCCGTGCACAGCTCGGTCTCCACCTTGACCCGCTTGCCGGTCTCGGGGTCCGTCTCGCTGCGCTCGGCCGGCTCCACGGTGTCCGCGTACCCCTCGACGTACGCGAGGACGTGCACGGCCAGGTCCGCCAGGAACGCCCAACGGAGATCCCGGTCGCGCGGCTGCGGTATCACGAAGACCCGCGGATCGTGCCGGTCGGTGCCGACCATCGCGCCGAGCGGGGCGCCGGCCTCGCCCGCCGTGGTGAGCGGCACGAAGACCATCGGCGTCCCGGCCAGGTGCCGGTGCCGGACGGTGGCGAGCGGCTGGGCGCGACCCGCGCGGACGGCCTCAAGCCGGGCCAGGGTGTTCAGCAGGGGCATGCGGGGGTCTCCGGGGCGCGGTGCGGCGGGCGGGCGGCTGCGAGCTCCAGGGCCTCGGCCCGCAGCCGGGCCGCGTGGTGCAGCGCGGCCGCGGTGGGATCGCCGTCGGGGCTTGCCGCGGGTGCGGGCAGGGTCCCGGCAGCCGCCGCCAGGGCCTGCTCGACGGTGGTCAGCGCGCCGAGCTCGCCCCGTACGGAACGGCCCAGCGCGGTCACCTCGCCGGCCTCGCGGGCCCGGTCGCGGCAGTGGAAGGCCAGCTCGCAGGCGGCCAGGCACTCGGGGGCGTACGCAGCGTCCACCGCCGCGACCGCCCGGGCCAGCTCGTCGGCGGGGCGGTCGGGGTCGAAGCTGAGGCCTTCGGGCAGGGCCGCGGCCAGGTCCTCGACCCGGGTCAGCCGCTCCAGCTGCCGCCGGGTCACGGCGCGCTCGCGGCGGACGTCCACGGGCGAGGCGGCGGGCAGGTTGGAGAAGTCCTTGGGGCAGACCAGCAGGACGGTGTGCCCGACCTCCGCGCCGGACAGCTTCCCGGCGGTGCGCTCCAGGGCCAGGACGTAGACGGCGGCCTGGCGGGCGGCGGCGCCGACCTTCGCGGCGTCGGCGGTCCCGTCGATCATCGGGAAGGACTTGATCTCCACGACGGTCCAGCGGCCGTCGGGGTGCACCACGACGGCGTCCGGCTCCAGGTACGCGGGGGAGCCCGCCACCTCCAGCGCCAGCATCGGGTGGTCCAGCAGGGTCCAGGCGCCCGCCTCGCGCCCCGCCGCGGTCGCCTCGCGCAGGGCCAGCGCCGTGCGGGCGGCGCGGCCCTCGGGCCCGGCGGCGGTGAGGTCGGGGACGCGGGCGTCGGCGCCCGGCGCGCCGGACCCGGCGCCGAGGTGCTCGTGGACCAGCCGCAGCAGCTCGGCGCCGCCGTCGCCCTTGACCTTCGCCTCGAAGGAGTTGCCGCGGACGATGGCGAACTGGGACTGCCCGAAGGAGGCGGGCGAGCCCAGCGCCGAGGCGAGCACGGTCTTGTTCACGCCGGCGCCGTCGAGCAGGGCGCGTCTGCCGCACCCGGGGTTGGCGGCGAGCGCCGCGAGCGCCCGGGCGTCGAGCGGTCGCGGCGGCACGGCGGGGCCGCGCAGGTACGCCAGCCGCTGCCGCAGGGTCGTGGCCGACGGAGTGCTCCGGGCAGGGAGGCCGGGCGGGTAGGAGCTCACCCGCGGAAGTGTCCCATCCGCCACTGACAATCGTGGACTTACCGAGGAAACCGGAGGCGGGAAGGGGTGGGGAGCGGCCGGGGCGGGCCGGGTGCCCAGGGGCCGGTGCGGCGTCGGGGCATGCGCGTGATGGATGATGGAGCGGCGAAAGAATCACCGTAAAAACGTATGAACTCTTACGTATCGGGAGAACCCACATGGCCCCCCGCATCCTCCTGGCCCGCCACGGCCAGACGGCGTGGTCCCTGCTCGGCAAGCACACCGGACGCACGGACGTGCCCCTGCTGGAGGAGGGCCGGCGGGGCGCGAAGCTGCTCGGCGAGCGGCTGGCCCGCGACCCGTGGCGGAACCTGCCCGGCACGGAGGTCCGCACCAGTCCGCTGGTGCGCGCCGGCGAGAGCTGCGACCTGGCCGGCTTCGGGGTCCGCGCGCAGCCGTGGGACGCGCTGATGGAGTGGGACTACGGCGACTACGAGGGCATGACCCCGGCCGAGATCCAGGCCGTCCGCCCCGGCTGGCTGATCTGGCGCGACGGCGTCCCGGGCGGCGAGTCCGTCGCCGAGGTCTCGGCGCGCGCCGACGAGGTCGTGGCGTGGGCGCGGTCGGCGGAGCGCGATGTGCTGGTGTTCGCGCACGGGCACATCCTGCGGACCCTGGCGGCCCGCTGGCTCGGCTTCGACGCCTCGTTCGGGGCCCGGATCCGGCTGGAGCCGACCTCGCTGTCGGTGCTGGGATGGGCGTACGGGGCGCCGGCGCTGGAGCGCTGGAACGACACGGGCCACCTGGACGCGTAGCGGTCGGGGACCGCGTCGGCGGGGTCCCGCGGCGGGGCCTCACACCTCCGCGAGGTCCGCGTGGCGGGCCAGGAACGCGTGCACACGGGGCGAGCGCTGGTGCGGGACCAGGCCGCGGGCGGTCCCGGCGAGCGTCGAGCGGACCCGGGTGGACTGCACCTCGTCGAGCAGGTCCAGCACCCGGGCCCCGGCCCAGGCCGCCTCGTCGGGGGCGCCCGCCCGGGCCAGGTCGCCGGCCAGTTCGGCGGTGTAGAGGGCCACGTTCCGCGCGAAGTGCGGGTCCTGGAGGTCGGCGGCGCGGCGGGCGTGCCGCGCCGCGCGGGCGTGCTCCCCGAGCGCCGACCAGCACCGCGCCTCCAGCGACTCCAGCTCGGCCTCGCCGAAGAAGGACATCCACTCGGGGTCGGCGGCCGCCCCGCCCTTGGCGAAGTCGGTGTGGGCGCGCGCCAGCGCCTCCTCGCAGGCCCTGCGGTCGGCCAGCCCCGCCCAGCCCCCCGCCTCCCGGAGCGCGAGCAGCGACAGCAGCCGTGGGGATCCGAGGGAGCGGGCGGCGCGCCCGCCCGCCTGGGCCGCGCGCACCGCTTCGCGGGAGCGGCCGCAGTCCCGGGCGAGGAAGGACATGTTGCTGAAGGCGTGCGCCTCCAGGCCCGGATTCCCCGACACCCGGGCCGTGGCCAGCGCCTCGGCGTAGTGGGAGCGGGCGTCGTCGAAGCGGCCGGAGTCGTGGGCCAGCCAACCGACGGAGACCGCCAGTTCCCCGGCGCCCGCGTGCAGCCGGTCCTCGGTGGACTGCCGGGTGGCCCCCGCGTCGAGCAGGGCATAGGCGGTGCGCAGCGGTTCGGCCGCCTTGCGGTACAGGGCGTCGGCCCCGTGCCGGTCGTCCAGCAGCCGGATCTGCCGTACGGACTCCTCGACGGCCTCGGCCTCGGCCTCACCGGCGCGGGAGGGCGTCCGGCGGGTGTCGCCGGGCAGGGCCAGGCCGAGCGTCGCGACCGCCACGGTCGCGGAGCCGCCCGCCATGAACGCGCGACGCAGCACGTCGCTCTCCTTGGGGCTGGTACCGGCGCCGGTACCGCTACCGGTACCGGCGGGCGAACGGGGGGTGGGGGAGGGCTCGCGCTGGGCCGCGCGTCCCCGCACCGCCTCCCGCGGCGGGAAGCCCAGGTCGGCCAGGGTCCGGCCGGGGAACATGCGCAGGAAGACCCGCTCGTACGCGTAGTTGGGGCACCGGATCTCGCCGGACTCGACCCGGCCGATGTAGCGGGCGTCGCAGGAAACCGTTTCTCCGATCTCCCTGCCCGCCCGGCGTACCAGCGCCGCGAACTCGGCCGGTGAGTGCTGCCCGCGCAGGCGGCGGAACGTGGAGTTGGGTGAGTGGGGGGACGCCGCCATGGACGTGGCCTCTCTGGCAAGGAACGCACCGCCGGTGCCGTGGGGGTGTGAGTGGAGCGGGCCCGGCGCGCATGAACGTACCGCCGACGGCAGGGCGTTCACACGCTGTTTGGCTACAAAACGGATATCTCACCCGCGATCTGCCATGAACTGCCATCCTTTGCGGCGTCTTCTCGCCGCACCCGTTGACGTTTCCGCGCGTTGAACCCGTGCGGAGTGGGAGGAGACTCCCCGCTCCCGGGTCGCACGCTGATCGAGGAGGGGTTCCCTTGGTGGAGGCCGGCATGGACAGCACTGGAACGAACATCGCGCCCGGGCCCGGTGTCGCCCCCGTCGAGGCTCCCGACCTGGTGACCGTTCCCACCCGGCAGGGACTGGAGGCGGTGGACATCATCCGCCGGGCGGCCAGCCGGGCCGGCGGGGTCGGCCCCGTGCTGCACGACGGTTCCTGCGACACCCTCGGCTTCCTCGTCCCGCCCGGTACCGCCGACGCCTGGGACCTGCCGGGCAGCGCGTGCACCCAGACCAACGGCCGGGGCATGCGCTTCGGCGACGTCGCGGCCCCCGCCCCGAGCGGCACCGGCTGGCTGCTCCCGCCGGAGGCCGTGGAACCGGTCACCGACCCCGAGGTACTGCGCGCCGCGCTCGGCGAGGCCGCCCGGCTGATCGAGGCGGCGGACAACTGCCGCTGACCCGGCCCGAGCCGCTGACCGGGCACAATGGGACGGTGGCGGGCAAGGACAGAGGCAAGGGCAGAGGCCGGGGCGAGCAGCGCGGACGCGGCGGCGCCGAGACGGTCGCCGGGCAGGTCGACGGCGGCCAAGCGGAGCTGCGGCCCGACCGGGAGCGGGCGGACGCCTGGACCCTGCTGATCGACGGCGCCCCGCAGTCGCACGTCGACCTCGCCGACCCCGCCCACCTGGACTTCGCGTACCAGCGGCGGATCGGCCACCTGATCGACCTCGTCGCGCCCGTCCGGCAGCCGCTGAACGTGGTGCACCTGGGTGGCGGCGCCTTCACCCTCGCCCGCTACACGGCCGCCTCCCGCCCCCGCTCGACCCAGCAGGTCGTGGAGATCGACGCCGCGCTGGTCGCCTTCGTACGGGAGCACCTGCCGCTGGACCCGCAGGCGCGGGTCCGGGTCCGGGCCGTGGACGCCCGCGCGGGCCTGGCCAAGGTGCCGGACGGCTGGGCCGACCTGGTCGTGGCCGACGTGTTCAGCGGGGCGCGGACCCCGGCGCACCTGACCAGCACCGAGTTCCTCGACGACGTACGCCGTGCCCTGTCGCCCTCCGGGTGGTACGTGGCCAACCTCGCCGACGGACCGCCGCTCACCCACCTGCGGGGCCAGATCGCGACGGCGGCCTCTCGGTTCGCGGAGCTGGCGGTGGCCGCCGACCCGGTGGTGTGGCGGGGGAAACGCTTCGGCAACGCGGTGCTCGTGGCCGCCGACCGGGAGCTGCCCGTGGCGGAGTTCACCCGCCGGGTGGCGAGCGACCCGCATCCCGGCCGGGTCGAGCACGGCCGGGCCCTGGCGGACTTCGCGGGCGGTGCGGCGCCGGTCGCCGACGCGGCGGCGGTGGCGTCGCCGCAGCCGCCGCCCTCGGTGTTCCACTGACGCCGGCCGCGGCACTAGGGGTCGACGACCTCCACCCGCGGCGGGCCGTCGTGCCAGGTGCAGAACACCGACACCTCCCGGCCGTCGCGGGTGAAGGTGACCCGGATCCAGAAGTCCACCTTCCAGACCTGCATCCGCCAGCCGGCCGCCGGGGTCGCGGAGACCAGCTCGGCCGAGGACGCGCCCAGGGAGAAGACGACCCGGCCCCCCGACACGGGATAGGCCCGCACGTCGTCCGCGTCCTGCCGGTACGTGCGCGAGCCGCCCGGCGGCTTCGGGGCCGACGCCCCGGGGGAGGGTTCCGCGGAGGAGGGACCGGCCGGGGGCGACGCGGACGGTTGCGGTGACGCGGGTTCGGACGGGGACGGAGAGAGGGGCGGCGACGGGGACGGCGACTGCGCCGGCCGGGCGCTCTGCGTCGAGGAGACCAGGGGTTCCGTACCCAGGGGTACCGCGAGCGGCGGATCGTAGGCGGTACCCGACATGACGGTGTACACGCCCCACCACGACAGGGTCACCGCCGCCCCGGTCGCCAGGGTCCAGGCCATGGCATGTACAAGTCCTCGTCGCATGCGAGGACATACTGCACCACCCGCCCCAAGAGCGGCCCGACACCTCCCGCGGTCGTCCCGATGGACTACCGTGCGGCCATGGCAAGTGTGCTCGTGGTCGAGGACGACCAGTTCGTACGATCCGCCCTCATCCGGCACCTGACCGAGGCCTCGCACACCGTGCGCAGCGTCGGCACCGCCCTTGAGGCCCTGCGCGAAGTCGCCCACCACCGTTTCGACGTGGTCATCCTCGACCTCGGACTGCCCGACCTCGACGGGGCCGAGGCGCTCAAGATGCTGCGCGGCATCACCGACGTGCCCGTCATCATCGCGACCGCGCGCGACGACGAGGCGGAGATCGTCCGGCTGCTGAACGACGGCGCCGACGACTACCTCACCAAGCCGTTCTCGGTGGAGCACCTCTCCGCCCGGATGGCCGCCGTCCTGCGCCGCTCCCAGGCGGCCGCCGCCGATCCGCCCTCGCGCGTCCTGCGCGTCGGCGGCCTGGCCATCGACCCGCTGCGCCGCCAGGCCGAACTGGACGGGACGGTCCTCGACCTGACCCGGCGGGAGTTCGACCTGCTGGCCTTCCTCGCCGGGCGGCCCGGAGTGGTCGTCGCCCGGCGCGAGCTGCTCGCGGAGGTGTGGCAGCAGTCGTACGGGGACGACCAGACCATCGACGTGCACCTGTCCTGGCTGCGCCGCAAGCTCGGCGAGACCGCCGCCAGCCCGCGCTACCTGCACACGCTGCGGGGTGTGGGCGTCAAGCTGGAGCCTCCGGAATGAGGTGGGCGCTGGTCAAGGTGTGCCTCGCGGTCACCACCATGGTGGTCGTGGCCTTCGCCGTACCGCTGGGGCTCGTGGTCCAGCGCATGGCCAGCGACCGGGCGTTCTCCAACGCCGAACGGCAGGCCGCCACCATCGGGCCGACCCTGTCCATCACCACCGATCCGGCGCAGCTGCGCAAGGCCGTCGAGTCCACGCAGATGGGCGCCGCCCGCCGGATGTCCGTCCACGTGCCCGCGGTCGGCGACCGCGGGCCGGTGGACATCGGCGAGGGCCGGGCGGGCGAGCGCGCGGTGGCCGAGACCCGCAGGATCGGGCGGGCCACGACGGCCTCGGTGCCGGGGGGCGGCTCGGCGCTGCTCCAACCGACCGCCCTCGGCTCCGGGGACATCGCGGTCGTGGAGGTCTTCGTGCCCGAGAGCGAGGTCAGCAACGGGGTCGCGACCGCCTGGCTGGTGCTCGCCGGCGTCGGCCTGGCGCTGATCGTGGGCTCGGTCGGGGTCGCCGACCGGCTCGGCGCCCGGCTCGTGCGGCCCGCCGAGCGGCTCGCGGACGCCGCGCACCAGCTCGGCGAGGGCCGGCTCGGCGCACGGGTGCCCGAGGAGGGCCCCAAGGAACTCCGGTCGGCGGCCGTCGCGTTCAACGCGATGGCGGACCAGGTCGTGGAACTCCTCGCCAACGAGCGGGAACTGGCCGCCGACCTGTCGCACCGGCTGCGGACCCCGCTGACGGTGCTGCGGCTCAACACGGCCTCGCTCGGGGCGGGTCCGGCCGTCGAGCAGACCCGGGCGGCGGTGGAACAGCTGGAGCGCGAGGTCGACACCATCATCCGGACCGCCCGCGAGCAGCGCCCGGCCACCGGCCTGGTCGGGGCCGGCGCGGGCTGCGACGCCTCGGAGGTGATCCGCGACCGGATGGACTTCTGGTCGGCGCTGGCGGAGGACCAGGGCCGCGAGGTGCGGCTCGCCGGAGTGGACCGTCCGGTACGCATCCCCGTGGCCCGGCCCGAACTGGCCGCCGCGCTCGACGCGATGCTCGGCAACGTCTTCCGGCACACCCCGGAGGGCACCCCCTTCGCGGTGGACGTCCACGACGCCTCGGACGCGGTGATCGTGCTCGTCTCGGACGCGGGACCGGGCATCGCCGACCCGGACGCCGCCCTGCGCCGGGGCAACGACGGCGGGCGCGACGGGTCCACCGGGCTGGGCCTGGACATCGTGCGCAGGGTCGCGGAGTCGACCGGCGGCGACGTGCGGCTGGGCCGCTCGGTACTCGGCGGGACCGAGATCCGGGTCTGGATCGCCCTGGACGGGCGGAGCCGGGGCGGCGCCGGCGGCGGGCGGGCGGTCCGCGGCCGCCGCAAGCGGCGCGGGGCCTGACCTGGCACGGAGCCGGGGCCTGACCCGGGACGGAGCCGGGGCCTGGCCCGGGACGGAGCCGGGCCGGCACCGGGGCGGCAACCGATGTAACCGGCCGCCGGCGGGGGCGCGCCTCGTGGGCGAGGTGTCCGTGGATCTGTACGGTCCGCCGCATGGACACCCTCATCTTCGGCGGCCTCCTCGCCACGCTGATCGCCATGTACCGGGAGTCGTCCCGGGCCGTCGTGCTCGGCGCGTGGTGGGTCGTGCTGCTCGCCGTGATCCTGCTGACGGCGCACCACATCACCAGCGGCCTCGCCCTCACCCTGAGCTACTGACGGTGGCCGCGATGCACAGCCTCCTGCCGGAGGCCCCGCCCGCCGGCGGGCTGCTGGGGCGGGTGCAGTACTGGTTCGCCTGCGTGTTCGTCATCGGCTGGACCGGGGTCGTCTGCGGCGGCCTCTTCTACCAGTTCGGGCTGTGGGAGTACCCGTGCCCGCTCTGCGTCGTGCAGCGGATGTTCATGCTGCTGGCCGCGATGGGGGCCGCGTACATCATCCGCACGGCGATCTCCCGCGGCGCCGTCAGCGGCCGCGACTACATGACGGGATGGGGCCTGTCCCTGGTCGCGCTGATCGGCGGCTCCTTCGCCTCCTGGCGCCAGACGATGCTGCACGTCCTGCCGGGGGACAAGGGGTACGGGAGCGAGGTCCTCGGCCTGCACCTCTACGTATGGGCGTGGATCCTCTTCCAGGCCTCCGTGGTCGTGGTCGGGATCGTCCTGGCCTTCGCCCACACCACGGCGGACCACTCCGTCCCCGCGACCGGCCCGGGACCGCTGCGGGCGGTGGGGACCTTCGCGCTGGCGTTCCTGGGGCTGATCCTCGCCGTCAACCTGCTGGCCGTCTTCCTGCTGGAGGGCTTCCACTGGTTCCTGCCCGACGACCCGACCCGCTACCGGTTCTTCCACGACGTGGGTGTCCTCGGCTGACCGGGAGGGGACGGCCCCGCCCGCGGTACGGCTGCTGCGCCCCCGCCCCGGACGGGGGCGCAGATGTTGCCGCGGGTACGGGCCGCGCGGAGGGTGGGCGTGACGGAAGGAGTCACGCATGAGGGTCATGCTCCGCGCGCACATGGACACGGCGGCCACCAACGACGGCATCAAGACCGGGTCCCTGCCCCAGGTGATCAAGAAGCTGATGGACACCGTCCAGCCGGAGGCGGCCTACTTCGGCCTGCACGAGGGCGTGCGGTCCTGCTGGATGGTGTTCGACCTCCAGGACAGCGCGCAGCTGCCGCCGCTGGTGGAGGACCTGTTCCTGCAGTTCAACGCCGAGATCGAGGTCGCTCCGGTCATGAACGCCGAGGACCTGGCGAAGGGGCTGGCCGGGATGAAGTCCTCGTAGCCGCGGGCGCGGCGGGCTGGCGTCAGAAGGCCCCCGTCCGGGCGAGCCGGGCGTACCAGTGGGCGCTGGAGCGCGGCGTGCGGGCCTGGGTCTCGTAGTCGACGTGGACGATGCCGAAGCGCTTGCTGTACCCGTAGGACCACTCGAAGTTGTCCAGCAGCGACCAGAGGAAGTACCCCTGCACCGGCGCGCCGTCCGCCACCGCGCGGTGCAGCGCGGCCAGATGGGCCTCCAGGTACGCGATGCGCTGCGGGTCGTGCAGGTCGGGGGCGTACGCGGCGCCGTTCTCGGTGACGAGCAGCGGCAGGCCGGGCGCCTCCTCGGTGAAGCGCATCAGCAGGTCGTACAGACCGCTCGCGTCGATCGACCAGCCCATGTCCGTGCGCTCGCCCGGCGGCTGGTGGAAGGCGACCCCGTCCGCCGCCGGCCAGGGGGAGTGCTCGGTGGCGCCGTGGCCGTCGGCGCGCGGGCCCCCGGCGGCGCCCTCCGGGGCAGCCGAGACCACCGCCGGGGTGTAGTAGTTCACGCCGAGGTAGTCCAGCGGCTGGTGGATCAGGGCCTCGTCGCCGGGGCGGACGAAGGACCAGTCCGTCACGGACTCGGTGTCCGCCATCAGGTCCTGCGGGTACGCCCCGTGCAGTAGCGGCCCGGTGAAGACCCGGTTGGCGAGGGCGTCGATGCGCCGCCGTGCGTCGAGGTCGGCCGCCGAACCGGTCAGCGGCCGTACCGCGCTCGGATTGAGCGCGATGCCGACCTGCGCCGAGGACGGCAGCGCCGCGGCGGCCAGCCCGTGCGCCAGGTTCAGATGGTGGGCCGCGCGCAGGGAGTCGGCGGGCGAGGTCCGGCCGGGGGCGTGCACCCCGGAGGCGTAGCCCAGGAAGGCGCTGCACCAGGGCTCGTTCAGGGTGGTCCACAGCTCCACCCGGTCGCCCAGCACCGCGGAGACCTGCTGGGCGTACGCGGCGAAGGCGTACGCCGTCTCGCGCTCGGGCCAGCCGCCCGCGCTCTCCAGCTCCTGCGGCAGGTCCCAGTGGTACAGGGTCACGCAGGGCCGGATCCCGTGCGCGAGCAGCTCGTCCACGAGCGCGTCGTAGAAGCCGATCCCGCCCGAGAGGACGCGCGGCCAGGACACGGAGAAGCGGTAGGCGCCGATGCCCAGCCCGGCCATCAGCGCGACGTCCTCGCGCCACAGCCGGTGGTGGTCCACGGCGACGTCGCCCGTGTGCCCTCCGTGCACCTTGCCCGGGGTCCGGCAGAAGGTGTCCCAGATGGACGGGCCGCGCAGCTCGGCCGCCCCCTCGATCTGGAAGGCCGCCGTGGCGGCACCCCACAGGAAGCCCTCCGGGAAGCGC
The DNA here is from genome assembly GCF_042716255.1 of Streptomyces sp. NPDC058662. Taxonomy (NCBI): domain Bacteria; kingdom Bacillati; phylum Actinomycetota; class Actinomycetes; order Kitasatosporales; family Streptomycetaceae; genus Streptomyces; species Streptomyces sp. NPDC058662. Next base: position 37,728 of record NZ_JBHXRU010000017.1, read on the forward strand.
AGTTCCGCGCTCCCTCCCGCCGCCGCGTCCGCCGTCGTGGACGTTGTCGTCTCTGTCATCCCTTGACCGCTCCCTGCATGATGCCGCCCACGATCTGGCGGCCGAAGACGAGGAACACCAACAGCAGCGGGAGCGTGCCCAGCAGCGCACCCGCCATGATCACCGACTGGTCGGGGATGTAGCCCCGGCCCAGTCCGGTCAGAGCCACCTGCACCGTCGGGCTGCCGTTCTGGGTCAGCGCGACGATCGGCCAGAAGAAGTCGTTCCAGGCCATGACGAAGGTCAGCATGGCCAGCACCGCCATCGCGGGCCGGGCCGCCGGGAACACCACGTGCCACACGATCCGCAGCGAACTCGCCCCGTCCGTGCGCGCCGCCTCGACCAGCTCCATCGGCAGCGCCTGCGCCAGGTACTGCCGCATGAAGAACACGCCGAAGGCCGAGACCAGCGTCGGCAGGATCACCGCCTGCAGCCGGTCGGTCCACGACAGCTGCGCGATCAGCATGTACAGCGGCACCACGCTGAGCTGCGGCGGGATCAGCATCGTCCCGACCACCAGGGCCAGCAGCAGCCGGCGCCCCCGGAAGCGCAGCCGGGCGAAGGCGAAGCCGGCCAGGGTGGCGAAGACCACCGTGCCCGCCGCGACGGTGCCCGCCACGATCACGGTGTTCAGCAGGGCCGTGCCCATGTTGGCGTCGGTCCAGGCGATCCGGAGGTTGCGGCCCAGGTTCCCGCCGAACCAGAACGGCGGCGGGGTCTGGGCCAGCCGGGTGTTGCTGCGGGACGCCGCGATGGCCGTCCACACCAGCGGGAAGAGCGAGCCCGCGGTGAACACGGCGAGCACCACGTAGGTGAGCCTGCCCGCGCGCAGTGACCTCATCGGGAATCCCCCCGTCCGCGCAGCAGCCGTGCCGCGCCGCCGATCAGCAGCAGGATCAGGAACATCGCCCACGCGATGGCCGAGGCCCGGCCGAGGTGCAGGTTCACCCACCCCTGCTCGTACAGGTACAGCCCGAGCGTCTGGAACTGGTGGTCCGAACCCCCCGTCGCGCCCGCCCCGCCGTTGAACAGCAGCGGCTCGCCGAACAGCTGGGTCGCGCCGATCGTCGACACCACGCAGGTGAAGAAGATCGTCGGCCGCAGCGAGGGCACCGTCACGTGCAGGAACTGCTGCCAGCGCGAGGCGCCGTCCAGCGCCGCCGACTCGTAGAGCTCGGCCGGCACGGCCTGCATGGCCGCCAGGTAGATCAGCGCGTTGTAGCCCGTCCACCGCCAGATGACGATCGTGGAGACCGCCAGCTGGGAGGCGAAGGAGCCGTTCTGCCAGTCCACCGCGTCGAAACCAACCGCTGACAGCGCCCAGTTGACCATCCCGTAGTCCCGGCCGAAGAGCAGCACGAAGACGAGCGTGGCCGCCGCGACCGAGGTGGCGTACGGGGTGAGCACGGCCACCCGGAAGAAGGCCGACGCACGCATCCGGTAGTTGAGCAGGTGGGCGAGCCCGAGCGCGATCAGCAGCTGCGGCACCGTGGACAGCAACCCGATCGTGAACGTGTTGCGCAGCGCGTTCCAGAAGAACTCGTCGCCCCACAGCCGGGTGAAGTTCCGCAGCCCCACCCACGTCATGTCGTCCGGGTCGGTCAGCTCCACCTGGTGCAGCGCCGCCCAGCCCGTGTAGAGCAGCGGGAACAGCCCGAAGGCCGCGAAGAAGAGGAAGAAGGGCGCCACGAAGGCGTACGGGCTCCAGCGCAGGTCCCACCGGTAGCGGCGCGAGCGCCACACCTGGCGCCGGCCCGCTGCCTTGTCCCCGGGCCCCTCCCCCTCCTCCCCCCGCACGGGGCGGGAGGAGGAGGGGGAGGGGGAGGACGCGGGGAGTACGGCGGTCTCGTCGCTCATCCCCGCAGCACCCGTCCCGCGCCGTACCGGGCCGTCGGACGGCTCACTGGTCGAGGGCGTTGTCGATGGCCTTCACCGCGGCGTCCCAGCCCTCCTGCGGGCTGCGGCCCTTCTGGTCGACCTGCAGCATCCCGATGTCCGCCAGGTTCTGCGCGATCACCAGGTCCTTCGGGCCGATCACCGTCACCGGCACACCCTCCGCCGCCCGCGCGAAGATCTCGCCGATCGGGGCGCCGCCGAAGTACGCGTGCTGCGCACCGGACACGGCCGGGAGCCCGTACGCGGCGCTCGCGCTCGGGAAGCTGCCCCGCTTCTCGAACAGCTTGGCCTGCTGGGCCGGCGCGGTCAGCCAGGCGGCCAGCTTGGCCGCCTCCTCGGCGTTCTTGCCCGCCTTGGGGACCACCAGGAAGGAGCCGCCCCAGTTGCTCGGCTTGGGCGCCTGCGCGACATCCCACTTGTCCTTGCCCGCCGGGCCCGCCTTGTCCTGGATGTAGCCGAGCATCCAGGCCGGGCAGGAGACGGTGGCGAAGGCCCCGTTGGCGAATCCCTGGTCCCAGGACGGGGTGAACTGCTGGAGCTTGGCGCTCAGGCCGTCGGTGGCGAACCGCGCGGCGAGGTCGAAGGCCCCGCGCACCGCCGGGTTGGTCTTGTAGGCGACCTTGCCCTGCTCGTCGTAGAACCGCTGGGCGCTGCTGCCGGTCACCGCCGCCATCACGCCCGAGGCGGAGTCGACGAAGGCCTTGCCCTCGCCGGCCTTCGCCTTGTAGGTCCGGCCCGCCTCCAGGTACTTGTTCCAGTCCCCGGCCCAGAGCGCGCCGACGGCCGCCCGGTCGGTGGGCAGTCCGGCCGCCTCGAAGAGGTCCTTGCGGTAGCAGATGCCCTGCGGGCCGATGTCGGTGCCGAGGGCCACCGTGGCCCCGCCCTTCGCCGTGCCCTGCGCCCACTTCCACGGCAGGTACGCGGCCTTGTCCACGCCGGGGGCCTTGCCCAGGTCCACCAGCTTGTCCGCCTGGGTGGCGGTTATCTCGGCGATGTTGTTGACCTCGACGGCCTGGATGTCGGCGAGGCCGCTGCCCGTGCCCAGGTGGGTGAGGAGCTGCGGGTAGTAGTTCTCGTTGCGCTCGATCGAGGTCTGCTCGATCCGGATGCCGGGGTTCTGCGCCATGTACTCGTCGTAGAGCCCGGCCTCCTGGAGGCCGAAGGCCCCGAACACCCCGACGGTGAGGGTGGTTCGCGCCTTGTCGCCGCTGGGGCCGGCGGCGCCGGTCTTCTCGGCCGGGTCCGCCGCGCATCCCGCGAGCAGCAGGGCCGCGGCTCCCGCGGCGGCGACCGCCGCGACGAGGCCTCTTCGGGTCCGGGTCCGGTTTCTGGCTGGGGCTCGCATGTGCATCCTCCCTGAAGGACGGAACGTGCCGGGTGTTCTGTGACACGATGTGGGAGCGCTCCCACAGCCGTCAAGAGGTAGATTCACAACCGGGAGGAAGCCATGAACGGGCACGGGCGCAGCGGGGGACGGCCGACGCTGGAGGAGGTCGCGGCGCGCGCGGGGGTCGGGCGCGGCACGGTCTCCCGGGTGATCAACGGGTCCTCCAAGGTCAGCGAGCACACGAGGGCCGCTGTCGAGGCGGCCGTCGCCGAGCTCGGGTACGTCCCCAACCGCGCGGCCCGGGCGCTGGCGGCCAACCGCACCGACGCCATCGCCCTCGTGATCCCCGAGCCCGAGGCCCGCTTCTTCGCGGAACCGTACTTCTCCGAAGTGGTCAGCGGGGTGGGGGCCGCCCTCGCCGAGACCGACGTCCAGCTCGTCCTGACGCTGGCCGGAAGCGACCGCGAGCGCCGCCGGCTGGCCCAGTACCTGTCCGGGCACCGCGTGGACGGGGTGCTGCTGGTCTCCGTCCACGCCGGGGACCCGCTGCCCGAGCTGCTGGCCGAGCTGGGCATCCCGACGGTGATCAGCGGCCGCCGTTCCGCCGCCGAGCCGCTGCCCAGCGTGGACTCCGACAACCTCGCGGGCGCGGCCGAGGCCGTACGGCACCTCCTGGAGCGGGGCAGGCGGGCGATCGCCACGATCACCGGGCCGCTGGACGTGTACGGGGCCCAGTGCCGCCTCGACGGGTACCGGCAGGCCCTGGCGGCCGCCGGGCACCCCCCCGACGAGGGGCTGGTCGCGGTCGGCGACTTCACCGAGACCGGCGGCCGTCGGGCCATGCGCGAGCTGCTGGCCCGGCGCCCCGGCCTGGACGCGGTCTTCGCGGCCTCGGACGTGATGGCGGCGGGTGCCCGCCGGGAGCTGCGCGCGGCCGGCCGGCGGATCCCGCAGGACGTGGCCCTGGTCGGCTTCGACGACTCGGTGGTGGCCCGGCACATGGACCCGCCGCTGACCAGCGTCCGCCAGCCGATCGAGGAGATGGGCCGGACCATGACCCGGCTGCTGCTGGCGCGGATCGGGGGGAAGGAGGGCGAGACGGCCGTCGTCCTGCCGAACCGGCTGGTGGTGCGGGAGTCCTCCTGACGGGAGGCCCGGCGAGCGGGTGCGAGCCGGCGGCGCGTGCACGCGAGAGGCCGGAGAGCGTGCACGCAGAAGGCCCCGGTCCGCTCTCGCGGGCCGGGGCCTCTTCGCAGGGTGAGTGACGGGACTTGAACCCGCGGCCACCTGGACCACAACCAGGTGCTCTACCAACTGAGCTACACCCACCATGTCCGGTCGGAGAACCGACCGGCCGAAGAAAAGGGTACAGGGTCCGGGAGGGTGCTCGCTCCCCCGATTCCCCGCACCCGCCTCCGGGGGGTCAGGCGCCCGGCACCACGTGCTTGGCGGCGATGGTCCGCGCGGTGTCCGAGTCGGGCCCGGGCTGGGGCACGAAGACGGCCTCGCGGTAGTAGCGCAGCTCGGCGATGGACTCCTTGATGTCCGCGAGCGCGCGGTGGTTGCCGTTCTTCGGGGGACTGTTGAAGTACGCCCGGGGGTACCAGCGGCGCGCCAGCTCCTTCACCGAGGACACGTCCACGATCCGGTAGTGCAGGTAACCCTCCAGCGCGGCCATGTCGCGCAGCAGGAAGCCGCGGTCGGTGCCGACCGAGTTCCCGCAGAGCGGCGCCTTGCGGGGTTCCTTCACGTGTTTCCGTACGTAGGCCAGGACCTGGGCCTCGGCATCCGCGAGGGTGGTCCCGCCGGCCAGCTCTTCGAGCAGTCCGGACGCGGTGTGCATCTCGCGCACCACGTCGGGCATGGTCTCCAGGGCGGCGTCCGGCGGGCGGATCACGATGTCCACGCCTTCGCCGAGCACGTTGAGCTCCGAGTCGGTGACCAGTGCGGCCACCTCGATAAGTGCGTCGTCCGTCAACGAGAGCCCGGTCATCTCGCAGTCGATCCACACCATGCGATCGTTCATGCGTCCCACCTTATGCGGTCCTCCGAGGACCCGGCCGCACAAGCGGAAGGTCCCCCATCGGTGGTGACCGGTGGAGGACCTTCCCTTTCCGTACCCGTTGTGAGGGTTACGCGTGTTCGCGCAGCACCCGGCCCGGGGCGTACAGCTCCGTCACCGTCGGGCCCGACGCGGCCAGGGCCGCCGCCGCCCGCTGGGGCTGCGGAGTGCGCTGGTGCGGAACCGGGCTCTCCGAGAGCTGCGACACCTGGGACACGTCGGCCTGCGGCCGCCGCGCCCGGTAGGCCGAGCGGTAGGCGGCCGGGGAGGACCCGAGCTGCCGCCGGAAGTGCCCGCGCAGCGCGACCGGCGAGCGGAACCCGCACCGCCCCGCGACCTCGTCGACCGAGTAGTCGGAGGTCTCCAGCAGCCGCTGGGCCTGCAGCACCCGCTGGGTGATCAGCCACTGCAGCGGCGCGCTGCCGGTGAGCGAGCGGAACCTCCGGTCGAAGGTGCGCCTGCTCATGTAGGCGCGGGCCGCCAGGGTCTCCACGTCGAACTGCTCGTGGAGGTGCTCCAGCGCCCAGGCGACGACCTCGGCCAGCGGGTCGGCGCCGATCTCCTCCGGCAGCGACCGGTCGAGATACCGCTCCTGGCCGCCGGTGCGGCGCGGCGGGACGACGAGCCGGCGGGCCAGGGCCCCTGCCGCCTCGCTGCCGTGGTCCGTGCGCACGATGTGCAGGCAGAGGTCGATTCCGGCCGCCGTGCCCGCGGACGTGAGCACGTCGCCGTCGTCGACGAACAGTTCGCGCGGATCGACGTGGACGGACGGGTAGCGCTTGGCCAGCGTCGGCGCGTACATCCAGTGCGTCGTCGCGGGCCGGCCGTCCAGCAGACCGGCGGCGGCGAGCACGAAGGCCCCCGTGCACAGTCCGACGATCCGGGCCCCCTCCTCGTGCGCCAGACGCAGCGCGTCGAGCGCCTCCGGCGGTGGGGGAGAGGTGATGGAACGCCATGCGGGCACGACGACCGTGCCTGCCCGGGCGATCGCCTCCAACCCGTACGGCGCGGTCAGTTCGAGTCCGCCGGTGGTCCTGAGCGGACCGTCCTCACCGGCGCACACGAGCAATCGGTAGCGTGGAACTCCCGCGTCCTGCCGGTCAATGCCGAACACGGAAAGTGGAATGGAGCTCTCGAAGATCGGTCCGCCGCTGAAGAGCAGCACCGCGACGATCTCCCTGCGGCGACGCCCCGCGAGCTTCCGGCCGGCGTCCGCGACGACGGCGGTGGAATCCTGGCTCATGGCGCTAAGCCCCCCTTGGGTGTCGCGACTCCTTGGTCTGGTCGCACCTGCACGTTTCCCCTCGGCCTTGCACGTGGATCCCCCGCCGTAAATACATGATCGAATCTACTGCGTCCCGTGGTTGCGGCGTGACAAGTTCAGCACGCAGAGCTATGTCGACTTGGCAACTTGGCGAAAAGCATTCGATCAGGAAGCGTTCCACTCCGCTACCGGCCGGGGAAGCCCGGCGTCCGGCCATGGCCAGTACCTACGGGGTCAAAGCCGCCCCTGGTGGGGAGGGTCCCCGGTGGTGGGGAGAGTGGCCGGACATTCCGACAAGGCGGTGATCCTGCCGGGAAGTTGGCTGAAAACATGCGGGTGTGGGCGTACGAATAAGTCAGTCTTGCGGGGAGCGGGTCTCGAAGGCGTTGCACTCCCCGTGGGCCGGGCCCCCGGGTCCGGCGCCGAACGCGCCCCTGCTCCCGCCCCCGGCCGGGCCCCCGGCGGGGCCCCCGAGCACGGCCCCGCCCCGCGAGTGCCGGCGGCGGTGCCCGGCGGGCGGCCGGTCCCCCGCCCGGACCGGGGCGGCGGCCCGCTCCGCCCGCCGCGCCCGTTCCGAGTGCCGCAGCATCGCCGTGCACGCCGCGGTGACGACGACCAGGCCCAGCGTCGCCACGGCCGCCCCGCCGTACGAGGTCCCGTAGACGACGAGGACCACGGGGACGAGCAGGCAGCTGAAGGCGGCCCACCGCACGACGTCACCCGCGGGGTCGTGCCCCGGGTGCGCGCAGGAGTGCACGGACGGGTGAAGAGGGGAGCGGGGCGGGGACGCGAACGGTGGCGAGGGATCGGTTCGGTGGACGGGCTGCGTCGGCTGAGCGGGCTGGACGGGGTGAACCGGATGGCCGGGCACGGCGTGCTCCCTGCGGGCTCTTCCTGGACGGTCGGACGCCTGTCCAACGCCGCGCGGGGCGGCTCGGTCACTGCGCGCACGGGTGGCGCCCGCCCGCTTCGTCACTGCCTGTAGGGGACAGCGGACATTGCCAAGGCGCTCCTGCTCCGGCATGCTCCCTGGGACGCTCTCCAAGGGCGGCAAGCCCTGTGCAGGACTGGGGTGTCGCCGTACCCTGGGGGTAAGGACTCGGGAAAGATGCTTCCCGGACAGAGCTAAGTCACCCAGCGTCGCCGAATTTCGCCCTGTTGCTTCCTCCAAGGACCTCTTCGCCGAGACACCATGGCCGGTCACGAATTCTCCGAACCCGCGGACCGCAAGCGCAAACGCCTCGCCGCCGACCCCGCGTCGGACGCCGAGCTGCGCGCGGCGGAACAGACGCGCCTGCCCTGCGACCCGGCCTTCCGGCACGGGGTCGTGGTGGGCTTCGACGGGTCCACGTCCAGTGAGCGCGCCCTGGCGTACGCGATCGGCATGGCGCGGCGCTCCGGCTCCGGTCTGATCATCGTCCATGTCGCCAACCGGTTGCCCACCACCGTGTGGGCCGGCTGTGAGCCGCCCGTCTTCGTGGATGTGCCGGACCACCGCACCGAGGTGCTCGGCTTCGAGCTCGCGTGCGCGGAGTACTTGGCGGAAGTGCCCTGGATCCTGGTCGAGCGCGGTGGTGACATCTGCCATGAGCTGGAGGAGGTCGGCCGGGAGTATTCGGCCGACGCCATCGTGGTCGGCTCCACGCACGGGATCGTCGGGCGGATCTTCGGCTCCGTGGCCGGTCGGCTGGCCAAGCGCGCTCAGCGACCGGTTGTTGTCATTCCGTGACCGGGTGTAAGTCGATTGTGCGGTTGTGCACCCCTGTAAAGGGTAGATAAATGCTGCTGGGACACAGCAAACAACTGCAGATCGAAGGGAGCCCGCCGTGGACAATGGTGTCTCTGCGGGAAGCACGGCCTCGACTTCGACCCTCGGGCACATCGCCCTGGGTCTCACCCTTCTCGCATTCGGTATCGGCCACACCGGAGTGATCGACGGCGTGACCGCGGCCGGTTCCGTGTCGCTCGCGACCTACGTCGGCGGTCTGGCCCTGTTCGTCCTCGGAGTCCTCGAATTCCGCGGCGGCAACGGCTTCAACGGCACGGCGTTCGCGGGGCTCGGTGCCTTCTGGTTCACCTGGGCCGCGGGAGCCGACGGAAAGGTCTCCGCGGACGCCGCGGGAGCGTTCCTCGTCCTGTTCGCCCTGCTCGGCGTCACCCTCACGGTGGGCGCCGCGAGCGGACTCTTCGGGCAGGGCGTGTACGGCCTGTTCACCCTCTCCCTGCTGCTCCTGGCGATAGGCGCCTTCGCCGGCAACGGCACGCTGGGCAGGGTGGCCGGCTGGGTCGCAGCGGTCGCCGGGCTGCTGGCCTGGTACGGAGCCACCGCCGTACTGGCCCACTGGCCGATGGCGTTCGGCAGCTCCTCCCGCCGCGGCGCGGTCGCCACGGGCTGACCCCCGGCACGGCAGGCACACGGGTACGGCCCCCGGGGAATCCCCCGGGGGCCGTACGCATGCGGGGCGGGTGCGGCTACTCGACCGTGACCGACTTCGCCAGGTTGCGGGGCTTGTCGATGTCCCGGCCCAGGGCCAGGGCGGTGTGGTACGCCAGGAGCTGGAGCGGGATGCCCATCAGGATCGGGTCCAGCTCGTCCTCGTTCTTCGGGACGACGATGGTGTGGTCCGCCTTCTCCTGCTCGCGGTGGGCGACCGCGAGGATGCGGCCGCTGCGGGCCTTGATCTCCTCCAGCGCCGCGCGGTTCTTCTCCAGCAGGTCGTCGTCCGGGACGATCGCGATCGTCGGCATCGCCGGCTCGATCAGGGCGAGCGGGCCGTGCTTGAGCTCGGAGGCCGGGTAGGCCTCGGCGTGGATGTAGGAGATCTCTTTGAGCTTGAGCGAGGCCTCAAGGGCCACCGGGTAACCGCGAACACGGCCGATGAACATCATCGACTTGGCCTCGGCGTACTCGGCCGCGAGCTTCTTGATGTCCTCCTCGCCCTCCAGGATCTCCTGGATCTGCGCGGGCAGCCGGCGCAGGCCCTCGATGATCCGCTTGCCGTCGGTGACCGACAGGTCGCGGATGCGGCCCAGGTGCACGGCCAGCAGGGCGAAGGCCACGACCGTGTTGGTGAAGCACTTGGTGGAGACGACGCATACCTCCGGGCCGGCGTGCACGTACACGCCGCCGTCGGCCTCGCGGGCGATGGCGGAGCCGACCACGTTGACCACGCCGAGGACGCGGGCGCCCTTGCGCTTGAGCTCCTGCACGGCCGCGAGCACGTCGTACGTCTCACCGGACTGCGAGACCGCGATGTACAGGGTGTCGGGGTCCACGACCGGGTTGCGGTAGCGGAACTCGGAGGCCGGCTCGGCGTCCGCCGGGATGCGGGCCATGCCCTCGATGAGGCCGGCGCCGATGAGGCCGGCGTGGTACGAGGTGCCGCAGCCCAGGATCTTGACCCGGCGGATGCCGCGCGCCTCGCGCGGGTCCAGGTTCAGGCCGCCCAGGTGCACGGTGTTGAAGCGGTCGTCGATCCGGCCGCGCAGCACGCGGTCGACCGCGTCGGGCTGCTCGGAGATCTCCTTGTGCATGTACGTGTCGTGGCCGCCCATGTCGTACGAGGCGGCCTCCCACTCCACGGTCTCCGGCGTCGCCGTCGTGGTCGCGCCGCTGGTGGTGTAGGTGCGGAAGTCGTCGGCCTTGAGGGTGGCCATCTCGCCGTCGTCGAGAGTGACGACCTGGCGGGTGTGGGCGACCAGCGCGGCGACGTCCGAGGCGACGAACATCTCCTTCTCGCCGATGCCCAGGACGACCGGCGAGCCGTTGCGGGCGACGACGATGCGGTCGGCGAAGTCGGCGTGCATGACGGCGATGCCGTAGGTGCCCTCGATCGCCTTGACGGCCTCGCGGACCTTCTCCTCCAGGGAGTCGGCCTCGGAGCGGGCGATCAGGTGGACGATGACCTCGGTGTCGGTCTCCGAGACGAAGACGACGCCCTCGGCCGACAGCTTGGCGCGCAGCTCGTCGGCGTTGTCGACGATGCCGTTGTGGACGACGGCGACCTTGTTCTCGGTGTCGAGGTGCGGGTGCGAGTTGATGTCGCTCGGGGCGCCGTGCGTGGCCCAGCGGGTGTGGGCGATGCCGGTGGTGCCGGCGAAGCGCTTGGGGACGCGGGACTCCAGCTCGCGGACCCGGCCCTTGGCCTTGACCACCTTCAGAGCGGTGGCCTTCGGGCTGTTCACGACGATGCCCGCGGAGTCGTACCCGCGGTACTCCAGTCGCTGCAGGCCTTCCAGCAGCAGCGGTGCCACGTCACGCTTGCCGATGTAACCGACGATTCCGCACATACGGTTCTGCCCCTCCTGAAGTTCGGTTCGTGCCTGTGCTCGATGCGCGGCCCCGCCGGCGGGTTCTCCCCGGTCCCGGGCCGCTGCCCTGTCGCCGCCCCGCCGCGGGTCAGCCGTAGACGATGCGTCGCAGCTGCCGGAGCGAGAGCTCCGGGGGTGCCACGGCGCGGTGCGGCAGTTCGGCGGCGATCCGTTCGAAGATCTCCGCGTTCACCGCTCCACCGGACTGCAGTTCCCGGTGGCGGCGGCGGACGAACTCCTCGGTCGTCTCGTCGAAGTAGGCGAGCACGTCGAGTACCACCCGGGCGGCCTCGCCGCGCTGCAGCGCGGTGCTGCGCACCAGGTGGTCGACGAGGTCGTCATGCGACGGGCGGCGATCGAGCACCCGTAGATACTGGCGGGAGACGGCGGTGAAAGCAAAGATCCTGCCCGATTCCGGGCAGGATCCTCCTGGTCTGGACCAGAGGAATGGAGTGATCCGGTTAGAAACTGCGCAAAACGGCCTGCTTGGCGGTCGTGAACTCCTCCGCCGTGAGGACGCCCGCCTGGTGCAGGTCGCCCAGCTCGCGCAGCCGGCGCAGCAGGGCGTCGTGGTCCGCGGCGGGCTCCCGCGCGGCGCGCACCGCCTCCACCGCCGGGACGGACGCCGGCGCGAGGACGGCCCCGGCGGCGGCGCCGGGCCCCGCCGACCGGGCCGCCGAGGGGTGCGGCATCCGTACCGCCACGGCCGCCGCGACCAGCGCCATCAGCGGGTCCTTCTTGAAGCCGAACAACTCCACCGCGTACGGGTCGTACTTGGGCGCCGGAGCGGGCGGCGCGCCCGCCAGGGCGAAGCGGATCCACCCGTTCTCCAGCCCCGCCGCCGGGAACCACTCCACCGTGCCCAGGTCGGCGACCCGGAAGCCGCGCGGCCCGCCGGAGCTCTTGGCGTCCTCCGTCTTCCAGTTCCACTCCAGCGTGACCCGGTCCCCGTCGAAGCCCACCGTCCCGTCCCCCGCCCCCACCGTGATCGGCACCGACGGCCCGGACAGCAGGTACTCCGACACCGGGCCGCTCCCCACCTGCTCCAGCAGCAGGGCGCGCCGCACCTCGTCCACGACGTACTCCGCCACCCCCGCCCGGTCCGGCTCCACGGTCAGCCGGTACGGGTCGGAGGCCTCCGGCAGGCGTCCGCCGGTCACCTGGAGCAGCGGGTCCGCGCCCTCACGCAGCCGCAGCCTCAACCGGCCCGCCCTGCGGCCCGGTTCGAAGCTGATCCCGGCCAGGGCGCGCAGCGGCACGGTGACTTCGCCGAGGTTCTGGCGCAGGAGCCCCACCCCCTTGTCGCGGCCGGGCACGATACGCACCACGTCCCCGTCGAAGGTCCAGGTGCCGTCCTTCTGGATGATTTCCGCCATCCGGGCATTCTCGCACCGGCCGCGGCGGCCCCCTTGGCCTATACCTGAGCGCATGAGAGTCCTGCGACGCACGCTCGGCGCCCTCCTCGCCCTCGGCCTGGCCCCGGCCCTGCTCACGGCCTGCGCCGCCGCCCGCGGCGACGACGCCAGACCCGGCGACGACCCGCCCGCCGCCCTCGCCCCCTTCGACCGGCTGCTGCCCGCGCCCGTCTCGGCGCGCGCCGAGGGCCCCGGCTACACGCTGGGGCCGGGCACGGTCATCCGTACCGGCCCGGGACCCGGGGAGGAGGTCCGCAGGGTCGGTGAACTCCTCGCCGAGCAGCTGCGCGGCCCGAGCGGGCTGCCGCTGCCGGTGGTCGACGGGGCGCAGGGGGACGGCATCCGGCTGCGCATCGACAGGGACAGCGAGGGGGTCGGCGACGAGGGGTACCGGCTGGAGTCCCGCCCCGGTGGCATCACCCTCACCGCGCGGACGCCGGCCGGCCTCTTCCACGCGGGGCAGACCCTGCGGCAGTTGCTCCCGCGGTCCGGACCGGGCGCGGTGCCCGGGGGGACGGTCACCGACCGGCCCCGCTTCGCGTACCGGGGGGCGATGATCGACATCGCGCGGCACCACTTCACGGTGGAGCAGGTGATGCGGTACGTCGACCAGCTCGCCCAGTACAAGGTCAACGCCCTGCACGTGCACCTGACCGACGACCAGGGATGGCGCCTGGCCGTCGACTCCTGGCCGAGGCTGGCCGAGTACGGCGGCGGCACCGAGGTCGGCGGCGGCCCGGGCGGGTACTGGACGAAGGACGACTACCGGCGGCTCGTCGCCCACGCGGCGGAGCGGTACGTGGACGTGGTCCCGGAGATCGACATGCCGGGGCACGTGAACGCCGCCCTGGCCTCCTACCCGGAGCTGACCTGCGACGGGAAGGCGCCCGAGCGGTACACCGGGATCAAGGTGGGCTTCAGCTCCCTGTGCGTCGGCAAGGAGCGGACCTACGAGTTCGTCGACGACGTGCTCGGGGAGCTCGCCGCCCTCACGCCGGGCCGCTACCTGCACATCGGCGGCGACGAGGCGCACCAGACGCCCGCGGCGGACTACGCGGCCTTCATGGACCGGGCGCAGGCGGTGGTGGGACGGCACGGCAAGACGGTGGTGGCCTGGCACCAGCTGGCGTCCGCCCGTCCGGCGCCCGGAGCGGTGATCCAGTACTGGGGGCACGACCGGACCCCGGCCGCCGAGAAGGCGGCCGTGAGCGCGGCGGCCGCGGCGGGCCACCGGTTGATCCTGTCGCCGGCGGACCGGCTCTACCTGGACATGAAGTACGACGCGGCGACGAAGCCCGGGCTGGCCTGGGCGGGCTACGTCCCGGTGAAGCGGGCCTACTCCTGGGACCCGGGCGCCTACCTGGCCGGAGTACCGGAATCCGCCGTGCTGGGTGTGGAGGCGCCGCTGTGGACGGAGACCGTCGCCACGCGCGGGGACTGGGAGCTGATGGCCTTCCCCCGGGTGCTGGGGCTGGCGGAGCTGGGGTGGTCGCCGGCCGGCGCGCTCGACTGGGCCTCGTACAGCAGGCGCCTCGCGGCGCAGGGGCCTCGGCTCGACGCGCAGGGGATCGCCTACCACAAGGCGCCGGACGTGCCGTGGTCCTAGCGCACCGGTGAGCCCGCCGGCCCGCCGGGCGGGCCGGCGGCGCGCGTGACGGCGCGTCCGCGAAGAGGGCCGGTCAGGGCTTCGCGGACACGCCGTCACACCGGGGTGGACGGGCGCGCTCCCGAGGGGCCGTGTGCGGAAGGCGCGCCCGTCCGGTCCTTCACCGCCGGGCGTGGGCCGCGACGGGGTTGCGCAGGGTGCCGATCAGCTGGAGCGCGGCGGACGGGTCGGCGAGGTCGACCATCTGCTTGTTGTTGCGCAGCTGGAGGCGGTTCAGGCAGGACAGCTGGAACTCCTCGGCGAAGAGGTCGTACCGCTCGAAGCGCTCCGCGAGCTGCGGCATCGAGTCCTGGTACTCCTGGCCGCACTCCGCGACCGCCCGCCAGAAGGTGTCCTCCTCGCAGATGCCCTCCGACGCCAGGATCGAGCCGAGGAAGCGGAAGAAGCAGTCGAAGACGTCCGTGAAGATCGACAGCAGCTTCATGTCCTCCGGGACGTCCGCCCGGACCCGCTCGACCGCCGGCGGCAGGACCGCGTGGGGGTCCATGACGACGATCTCCTCGGCGATGTCCTTGAAGATCGCCCGCTTCACCACGCCGCCCTCGATGACGAGGATGGTGTTCTCGCCGTGCGGCATGTACGCGAGGTCGTACTGGTAGAAGCAGTGCAGCAGCGGGACCAGGTAGGCGCGCAGGTACGAGCGCAGCCACTCGGCGGGGGTCAGGCCCGACTCGGCGATCAGCGCGCCCACGAAGGACTTGCCCTCGGCGTCCACGTGCAGGAGGGACGCCATCGTGGCGAGGCGCTCGTCCCCCTCGATGGAGTTGACCGGCGACTCGCGCCACAGCGCCGCCAGCATCTTGCGGTACGGGGAGTACCGGTCGGTCGCCCGCTCGTACTGGCGGTGGTGGTAGCCGATCGCCGCACGCTCGCGGATGATCGAGAAGTCCACCGACCGCAGCACCTCGTCGCCCTCGATCAGCTGGTGCAGCCAGTCGTTGATGGCCGGGGTGGCTTCCATGTAGGCGGCGGACAGGCCGCGCAAGAAGCCCATGTTGAGGACCGAGATGGCCGTCTTCACGTAGTGCTTGCGCGGAGCGCTGCGGTTGAAGAACGTACGGATCGACTGCTGCGCGAGGTACGCGTCCGGGCCCTCGCCCAGCAGGACCAGGCGCTGGTTGGCGATCTCGGCGGAGAAGGTGACCGCGGTCTTGTTCCACCACTGCCAGGGGTGCACCGGGAAGAGGTGGAAGTCCGCGAGGTCCAGGCCCAGCGCGGCCATCCGCCCGGCGAAGGCGGCGAGGGTCTCCTCGCCCAGCTCCTCGCGCATGAAGGAGTCGTGGTCCAGGCCCGCGCCGGCGGTGAAGGTGGACACGTCCTTGCGGGCCGCCACCCATACGAGGTGGACGGGGCTCGCGGTCTCGGGGGCGTACGACAGGTAGTCGTGCACACCGAATCCGAGGCGGCCGTTGTTCGCGACGAAGCACGGGTGGCCCTCGGTCATCCCCGTCTCGATGTCCTGGAAGGAGGACTTCGCGAGGACGGCGGAGGAGACCTGCGGCTTGGTGTACTTGAAGCCCGAGCCGGCGAGGGTGGAGGAGATCTCCTCCAGGTAGACCGGCAGGACCTCGGGGCTCAGGCCGAGGGACTCGCGCATCTCGATGTGGAAGTCGAGCGCGTCCAGCGGGAGCTCGGCGCCGTCGCGGTGGCGGGTGATGGAGGCCTCGTCCACCGCCCAGTGGTCCAGGGCGTGCAGAACGGCCTCGAAGCGGTACTCGACCGAGGAGTCGTCGCTGAGTACCGCGTAGCGGCCGGAGCCCAGCGGCTTCGGGGTCAGCAGCCGCTCGTGGGAGAACTCCGCGAGGGCCTTGCGGACCAGGGCGCGGTTGGCGCGGGCCCACAGCTCGGGCGTGAGGTGGGAGACGGCGTCGGTGAGGCTCATATGGAGACCCCCAGGGCGGTGGTGGCGGCGGTGAACTGCTCGCGGGTGCAGAAGCTGAGCAGGGCGACCTTCTCCGGCTTCTGGACCGGGGCGTCCGGCACGAAGCCGACGACCTCGTTCAGGGCGTGCACGGCGGTGTTGCGGACGTCCGGCTCGACCACGACGCGCTCGGCCGAGGGGTCGGCGAAGACGGCCGCCATGACGGTGGTGATGACCGCGCGGGTGAAGCCGTGCAGCCGCTCGTCGCTCGGCGCGACGAGGAAGTGCATGCCGACGTCGCCCGGCCGGGCGTCGTAGAGGCCGACCAGCTCCAGCCGGGAGGGGTCGTAGGTCTCCATGAGGAAGGCGGGCCGGCCCTCGTGCAGGCCGATGTAGGCCTGGTGGTGCTCGGCCGCGGCGATCTTCATGTACTCGCGCTCGACGTCCGGCAGCGACATGCCCTGCATCAGCCAGAACTCGGCCTTGGGGTGCGTCACCCAGCTGTGCAGGAGCTCGCCGTCCTTGAACGGGTCGAGCGGTCGGACGGAGAAGGTCCCCAGCGCCGCGTCGGTGCGGCTGTAGAGGATCTCCGTGGTGGTGGTGCTCATGCGTGCGTGCCTTCCGGGGCGGCGAACTGCTGGAACGCGATGGACTTCTCGACCTTGTAGTACTCGCGGCCGAGCAGCTCACTGACGATGAACGCGTTGCGGTACGCGGCCATGCCCAGGTCGGGGGAGGTGAGGGAGTGGTTGTGGGTCGTGCCGTTCTGGAGGAAGACGGCCCGGCCGGCGGTGTCGACGGTGTAGTTGCGGGCGGCGTCCAGCCGGCCGCGGCCGTCGAAGTTCAGGCGGTCGCGCACGGGCGCCAGGAACTCGGGCACGGTGTACTTGTAGCCGGTGGCCAGCACCAGGCCCTCGGTGCTGAGCGTGAAGTCCCGCTCCTGCTCCTCCTGGCGCAGCCCCAGGGTGTAGGTGCCCGTGGTGGTGTCGTACGCCGTGGTGTTCAGCGAGGTGTTCGTGAGCAGCGTGGTGGGGACGGCGCCCGGCATGGTGATCTTCTTCTGGTAGAGCAGGTCGAAGATCGCGTTGATCAGATCGCCGTCGATGCCCTTGAAGAGGTTCTTCTGCTGGGTCTCCAGCCGGTAGCGGGTGTCCTCGGGGAGGGCGTGGAAGTAGTCCACGTACTCGGGGGAGGTCATCTCCAGCGTCAGCTTCGTGTACTCCAGCGGGAAGAACCGCGGCGAGCGGGTGATCCAGTTGAGCTGGTAGCCGTACACGTCGATCTCCGCGAGGAGGTCGTAGTAGATCTCGGCGGCGCTCTGCCCGGAGCCGACCAGGGTGATCGACTTCTTCTTCTGGAGCTCGGCCTTGTTCTGCATGTAGGCCGAGTTGTGCGTGAAGTCGCCGCCGAGGTTCGCGCAGGCCTCGGGGACGAACGGCGGGGTGCCGGTGCCCAGGACCAGGCGGCGTGCGCGGTGGGTCTCGCCCTTGTCCGTGCGGACCTCGTACAGGCCGGCGGCCTCGTCGTAGGTGACCTCGGTGACGGAGGTCGAGTACAGCACGTTGTCGAGGCGGTCGGCGGCCCAGCGGCAGTAGTCGTTGTACTCGGCCCGCAGCGGGTAGAAGTTCTCCCGGATGTAGAAGGAGTACAGCCGGTCCTTGTCCTTCAGGTAGTTCAGGAAGGAGAAGGGGGAGGTCGGGTCCGCGAGGGTGACCAGGTCCGACATGAACGGGGTCTGCAGGTGGGCGCCGTCCAGGAACATCCCGGCGTGCCACTCGAAGTGCGGCTTCGACTCGATGAAGAGTCCGTCGAGCTCGTCGATCGGCGCGGTCAGGCAGGCGAGCCCCAGGTTGAAGGGCCCCAGGCCGATACCGATGAAGTCGAGGGGCCGACGGGGTTCACGAGGCGTGGACAAGGGATTCTCCCAGGTACTGCTCGGCGTGGGACGCGAGGAGGTCGAGGACGGCCGCGATGTCGGCCGTCGTGGTCTGCGGGTTGAGCAGGGTGAACTTCAGGTACTGCTTGCCGTCGACCTTGGTGCCCGCCACGACGGCCTCGCCGGAGGCGAACAGGGCCTTGCGGGCGTGCAGGTTGGCCTCGTCGACGACGTCCTGGCGCACCTCGCCCTCGGGGGAGTAGCGGAAGACCAGGGTGGAGATCTGCGGCTTGACGACGACCTCGAAGCGGGGGTCGGCCGCGATGATGTCCCAGCCGGCGGCGGCGAGGTCGATGACCTCGTCGAACAGCGAGCCGATGCCGTCGGCGCCCATGACGCGCAGGGTCATCCAGAGCTTGAGGGCGTCGAACCGGCGCGTGGTCTGGATCGACTTGTCGACCTGGTTGGGGATCCGCTCCTCGGCCATCCGCCGCGGGTTGAGGTAGTCCGCGTGGTACGTGGCGTGCTTGAGGGTGTCGCGGTCGCGGACCAGCATCGCGCTGGAGCTCACCGGCTGGAAGAACGACTTGTGGTAGTCGACCGTGACCGAGTCGGCGTGCTCGATGCCGTCGAGGAGGTGCCGGCGGGTGGGGGAGACCAGCAGTCCGCAGCCGTACGCGGCGTCCACGTGCATCCACGCGGAGTGCTCGGAGGTCAGGCGGGCGATCTCGGGGAGCGGGTCGATGGACCCGAAGTCGGTGGTGCCGGCGGTGGCGACGACGGCCATCGGGAAGAGGCCTTCGCGGGCGCAGTCCTCAAGCTCAAGGGCGAGGACCGAGGTGTCCATCCGGCGGTTGCGGTCCACGGGCACGGAGATCACGGCCTCGTAGCCGAGTCCGAGCATGGCGGCCGACTTCTTCACGCTGAAGTGGCTGGCCTCGGAGGTGAAGATGCGGAGCTTGGGCAGGACTTCGGACTTGGCGAGCTCGCGGCCCTCGTTCAGGGCGCGCTGCATGACGATCCGGCAGGCCTCGTCGCGGGCCAGGAGCAGGGCGTGGAAGTTGGACTGGCTGCCGCCCGAGGTGAAGATGCCGTCCGCGGCGGGGCCGAGGCCGATGCGCTGGGCCGTCCAGTCGATGAGGCGGCGCTCGATGAGCGTGCCGCCGATGGACTGGTCCCAGGTGTCGAGCGAGGAGTTGACGGCCGACAGGACCGCCTCGGCGAGGACCGCCGGGATGACGACCGGGCAGTTGAGGTGGCCGAGGTAGCGCGGGTGGTGGAAGTACACCGCGTCCCGGAGGTAGACCTCTTCCAGTTCGTCGAGGACGGCGGCCGGGTCCTCCAGCGGACGGTCCAGGTCGATCCCGTTGATGACGGGGGCGAGTTCGTCGACGGATATGCCCGTGTGGGGGCGCTCCGTGGTGGCCAGTTTGGCGGCCACGCGCTCGACTCCCTCGGTGACGGTACGCCGGTAGATGTCCGCGGTCGTCTCGTTGAGCAGATGCGAACGCATCAACTTTCCTCCGGCAGGGAAGAGGGGGGTGGGCGGTGTTGTGCTTAGGCTAGCCTAACCTAACTTACAAGCCAAATGCCGTTGGGCCCCGGCCGGAAGCCGGGGCCCAACGGTGAATTCCTTGCGAACGGCGGGAGTTGGCGGCGCGCGCCGATCCCGTCGCGGCTACAACTCGGACGCGGGGTCCTCGCTGGCCGCCTGGCCTGCGTACGCCTCGGCCAGCAGCTCCTCCTCGCTGGCCCCCAGCCGCCAGTACCCCGTGAAGCGCACCGCGCGCCGGTCGACGGAGCGTTCCTGCACGAAGTGGCGGCGCACGGCGCGAACGGTGCCGGCCTCGCCCGCCAGCCACACGTACGGGCTCCGCGCGGCGGCCGGACCGTCCGCCCGCAGTGCCTCCAGGACCTGCTCGGTGCGCTCGCGCCCCGCGCTCCCGCGCACGATCCAGGTGATGTCCGCCCCGGCGGGGGCGGCCAGGTCCAAGCGGTCGTCCGCGTGCGGGACCTCGAACCAGGCCCGCACCCGGGTCCCGGCGGACAGCCGGTCCAGGATCGCGGCCGCGGCGGGCAGCGCGGTCTCGTCGGCGTACATCCAGACCGCGTCGGTGGCGGCCGGCGGCTGGAACCGTACGGACTTGTTCTCCGCGACGGCCGGGCCGATCGCGAGGATCCGGTGGCCGACGACGGCTCGGCCGGCCCAGCGGGACGCGGGCGAGCCCTCCCCGTGCAGGACGAAGTCGATGTCGACCTCGTCCGCGCCCTCGGGCGTACGGCGCTGCTCGCGCACGGTGTACGAGCGCATGACCGGTCGGTCCGCGTCCGGCATCGCGCGCCAGGCCCCGAACCAGGTGTCCTCGTCCGTGGACGGGAGCTCGGTGTGCTCCCGTCCGGCCGGCGGCAGGAACAGCGACAGGCTCTGGTCGAAGCCGCCCGAGCGGAAGTCCGCGAGGGACTCCCCGCCGAACGTGACGCGCAGGAACGAGTGGCCGAGGCGGCGCGTGCGCAGCACCTCCAGTGCGAAGAACCGGAAGTGGGCGACGGCCGGGGCGTCGGGCGCGGTGGCGGTCATGCGGAGAATCCCCCCTGGGAGTCGCTCCGGCGCCCGAGGGCGCCGGGACTCAACTGGACTAGCTGACCTTCTTGGCGCCCTGGATGGACTTCGCGAGGTCCTCCAGGAGCTGGGCGCACTTCTCGTACGAGTAGATCGGCTCGGTCACGCGCGGGGTGATCTGGCCGGCCTTGACCGCCGGCAGCTCGGCCCACGTGGCCTTCGCCTTCAGGTCCTCCGGCTGCAGGGTGCCCGTGCGGTTGTCGAGCAGGACGACATCGGCCTTGTACTTGCCGGCGTTCTCCCAGCTCAGGCTCTCGAAGAAGCCGCCCTCGTCGAGCTTCTCCGGGGTGATGAACTCGACGCCGAGGGACTCGAAGTACTTGAGGTCCGCGGAGGTCTTCGGGGTGGAGACGTAGAACAGGTCGGCGGAGCCGGAGCCGACGAGCACCTTGATGCCCGGGTTGGCCTTGGTGGCCTCGCGGAGCTTGGCGGCGGCGGCCTCGAAGCGGGCCTTCGCGTCCACGGTCTTCTTGGCGTTCAGGTCGGCGCCCAGGGCCTTGGCGAGGTCCGCGGTGCGGGCCAGGGCCTTGTCGAGGGTGGCGTCGCCGCCCACGGAGATGGCGGCGGCCGGGGCCAGCTGCTGGATCTTGTCCTTGGAGGCCTCGGGCACGTACCAGAGGGTGCCGTCCCAGGTGTTGGTGACGAGCAGGTCGGGCTGGAGGGCCGCGTACTTCTCGACGTTGAACTCGTCGTAGACGTTGCCGAGGATCTCGACCTTGGAGATGTCCATCGAGCCGGCCTGGACGTCGGGCTTGCCGTCGGCGGTCTTCGTCGGGCCGAAGACGCCCTTGACCTGGATGCCGTAGTCGTACAGCGCGGCCGCGGTGCCGGTGAAGGCCACGATGTTCTTCGGCGTGGACTTGGTGCTGACGTCCTTGCCGAGGTCGTCCTTGAAGGTCCACGGACCCGAGGCCGCGCCGCCCTTGTCCTTGTCGTCGCCCTTCGCCGCGTCGCCGCCGCCGCACGCGGTGAGCGCCGCGACGAGGCCGAGGGCGCCGCCGGCGGCTATGAGGCCACGGCGGGTCAGGAGGGAGGATCGGGACTTGGGCATGTCGATGTCCGCTTTCGTACGTGCAGGGCGGCCACGGGGCCGTTCGGAGGGAAGGTTAGCCTAACCTTGGCCTGAAACGGTAAGGGGGGCCCGGTTTTTTTTCGGGCCCCCCTCAGCTCACGCACGCGTGCGCAAGTCCGCGCCTCAGGCGGAGAATCCCAGCTCACGGGCGATCAGCATGCGCTGCACCTCGCTGGTGCCCTCACCGATCTCCAGGATCTTGGAATCCCGCCACATTCGCGCCACCGGGTACTCGTTCATGAACCCGTAGCCGCCGTGGATCTGCGTGGCCTCACGGGCGTTGTCCACGGCCACCGTGGAGGAGTACAGCTTCGCGATCGCCGCCTCCTTCTTGAACGGCTCGCCCGCCACCAGCCGGGAGGCCGCGTCGCGCCAGCCGATCCGGGCCATGTGCGCGCGCATCTCCATGTCCGCCAGCTTGAACTGGACGGCCTGGTTGTCGCCGATCGCCTTGCCGAACGCGTGCCGCTCCCGGGCGTACTTCACCGACTCGTCCACGCAGCCCTGCGCCAGGCCGGTGGCGAGCGCGGAGATGGCGATCCGGCCCTCGTCCAGGATGCGCAGGAACTGCGCGTACCCGCGGCCCTCCTCGCCCACCAGGTTGGCCAGCGGCACCCGGACGCCGTCGAAGGACAGCTCACGGGTGTCCGAGGCGTTCCAACCGACCTTGGAGTAGGGCGCGGCCACCGTGAAGCCGGGGGTGCCGGACGGGACGATGATCGAGGAGATCTCCGGACGGCCGTCCGCCTTGCGGCCCGTCACGGCCGTGACGGTGACCAGACCGGTGATGTCCGTACCGGAGTTGGTGATGAAGCACTTCGAACCGTTGATGACCCACTCGTCGCCCTCGCGGACCGCGGTGGTGCGGGTGCCGCCCGCGTCGCTGCCGGCGCCCGGCTCCGTCAGGCCGAAGGCGCCCAGGACCTCGCCGGAGCACATCTTCGGCAGCCACCGCCGCTTCTGCTCCTCGGAGCCGAAGAGGTAGAGGGGCATGGCGCCGAGGGAGACCCCCGCCTCCAGGGTGATGGCGACCGAGGAGTCGACGCGGGCCAGCTCCTCCAGGGCGATGCCGAGCGCGAGGTAGTCGCCGCCCATGCCGCCGTACTCCTCGGGGAAGGGCAGGCCGAACAGGCCCATGCGGCCCATCTCGGCGACGATCTCGTAGGGGAACTCGTGCCGCTCGTACAGGTCGCCGATCTTCGGCGCGACCACGTCGTGCGCGAACGCCTCGACGGTACGGCGGAGTTCCTCGTGCTCGGGGGTGAGCCGGTGGTCGAGGGGCATGTCTGTCACTGCTCCTTGTGGGAGAGGGCGCGGACGGTACGGGAGGGGCTGGGGCGTCCCAGCTGTTCGGCCATCCACACGCTTGTGGCGGTGAGGGCGGCCAGATCGACCCCGGTCTCGATGCCGAGGCCGTCGAGCATCCACACCAGGTCCTCGGTGGCGAGGTTGCCGGTGGCGCTCTTGGCGTACGGGCAGCCGCCGAGGCCCCCGGCGGAGGCGTCGACCGTGGTCACGCCGCACTGGAGCGCGGCGAGGGTGTTGGACAGGGCCTGGCCGTAGGTGTCGTGGAAGTGCACGCCGATCCGGTCGGTCGCGATCCCGGCCCCGTTGAGCGCGGCGAGCAGCTCCTGGACGTGGCCGGGAGTGGCGACGCCGATCGTGTCCCCGAGGCTCAGCTCGTCGCAGCCGAGGTCGAGCAGCGCCCGGGCCACGGAGACGACCTGGCGGACCGGGACGGGGCCCTCCCAGGGATCGCCGAAGCACATCGACAGGTACCCGCGCACGTGGACCGGCCGCTCGGCGGACGCCTTCGCCCGCGCCACGACGGGCTCGAACATGGCGAGGGACTCGGCGACGGTGCGGTTGAGGTTGCGCGCGGCGAAGGTCTCGGTCGCCGACCCGAAGACCGCGATACGGGTGGCCCCGAGGTCGAGCGCGCGGTCGAGGCCGCGCTCGTTGGGCACGAGGACCGGCAGCGCCGCCCGCACGTCGGCGAGCAGCGGGAAGAGCTGCTCCGCGTCCGCGAGCTGGGGCACCCACTTGGGGTGCACGAAGCTGGTGGCCTCGATGGTGGTGAGGCCGGCCGCGGCGAGCCGGTGCACGAACTCGGCCTTGACGGCGGTGGGGACGGTGGTCGCCTCGTTCTGCAGCCCGTCCCGGGCGCCGACCTCGTGGATGCGCACCCGGGCCGGGAGTCCGGGCGCCGGGACGGTCATGGGCAGGCCGCTCATGCGCCCTCCTCCTCCGCTTCCGGGGTGACGACGGCCAGGACCTGGTCCATGGCGACGGTGGTGCCGGGGGTCACGTCGAGCTCGGTGACCGTGCCGGCGTGCGGGGCGGAGATGACGTGCTCCATCTTCATGGCCTCGACGACGAGCAGGCCCTGGCCGGCGGCGACGCGGTCGCCGACGGCGACCTTGACGACGGTGACGGTGCCCGGCATGGGGGCGGCGAGGGTATCGGCGCCGCCGCGGGCGCCGCCGCCGAGGTTCGCCTCGACGGGGTCGTGGCGCTGCACGTGCCAGCTGTCGCCGTCGCGGCCGAGCCAGGTCCCCTCGGGTGAGGCGGCGTGGCTGAACCGGTGCGTGACCCCGTCGAGTTCCACGGTGACGGTGTCGGCGGTGCGGGCCACGATGCGGGCGCGGGCCGGCGCCGTGTCGCCCTGCCCGGGACCCCGCGTCTCGAACTCCGGCGCGGCGGGATCCGCCCCGGCCGGCCGTGTCTCGATCCGTACCGGCTCCTGGCCGGGGAGGCGCAGCCAGTGGACCGTCCAGGCCGGGGTACCGCCCAGGCGCCAGCCGTTCGGGATGTCGAACGGGTCGATCCAGCCCGTCCGGGGCCCGGTGGCGGCCGCCCGCGCCAGCAGGACCGCGGTGGCGTACACCTCGTCCGGGACTCCCTCCGGCAGGAGGGTCGGCAGGTCGCGCTCGACCAGGCCCGTGTCCAGGTCGCCCGACACCACGTCGGGGTGGGCCAGCAGCCTCCGCAGGAAGCCGGCGTTGGTCTGCACGCCGAGGATCACGGTGTCGGCCAGCGCCCCCCGCAGCACCCGCAGGGCACTGGCCCGGTCGGGCCCGTACGCGATGACCTTGGACAGCATCGGGTCGTAGGCGGAGCCCACGGGGACCCCCGCCGTCAGCCCGGAGTCGGTGCGCACCGCCCCGCCCGACGGCTCGGACAGGGCCAGCACGGTGCCGCCGGAGGGCAGGAACCCCCGCGCCGGGTCCTCGGCGCAGACGCGGGCCTCGATGGCGTGGCCGGTCAGCCGGACGTCCGCCTGGGTGAAGCCGAGGGGAGCGCCGGAGGCCACCCGCAGCTGCTGCTCGACCAGGTCCAGCCCGGTGACGAGCTCGGTCACCGGGTGCTCGACCTGGAGCCGGGTGTTCATCTCCATGAAGTAGTAGGAGGACGGGTCCCCGCCCGGGACGATGAACTCCACCGTGCCCGCGCCGACGTAGCCGCAGGAACGGGCGGCCTCCACGGCCGCCGCCCCCATCGAGGCCCGCAAGTCCGGCGTCAGCAGGACGCTCGGCGCCTCCTCGATCACCTTCTGGTGGCGCCGCTGGAGCGAGCACTCCCGCTCGCCCAGGTGGACCACGTTGCCGTGGGCGTCCGCCAGGACCTGGATCTCGATGTGCCGGGGCCGGTCCACCCACCGCTCCACGAGCAGGGTGTCGTCGCCGAAGGAGGACCGTGCCTCGCGGCGGGCCGCCGCGATCTCCTCGCCGAGCACCGCCTCGTCGCGGACCAGGCGCATGCCCTTGCCGCCGCCGCCCGCGGAGGGCTTCAGCAGCACCGGCATGCCGATCTTCACGGCGGCGTCGGTCAGTTCGGCGTCGGTCAGACCGCTGCCGGAGGAGCCGGGGACGACGGGCACGCCCGCCGCCTCGACCGTCTCCTTGGCCCGGATCTTGTCGCCCATCAGGGAGATGGCGCTCGCGGGCGGCCCGATGAAGGCCAGCCCGGCCTCGGCGCAGGCCCGCGCGAAGGCGGCGTTCTCGGCGAGGAAGCCGTAGCCGGGGTGGACGGCCTCGGCCCCGGTGCGGCGGGCCGCGTCGAGCAGCCGCTCCACCGACAGGTAGCTCTCGGCGGCCGCGGCGGGGCCGATCCGGACGGCCGTGTCGGCCTCCCGTACGTGCCGGGCGTCCGCGTCCGCGTCGCTGAAGACGGCCACGGACCGCACCCCGAGCTGCCGCAGGGTGCGGATGACGCGTACGGCGATCTCGCCGCGGTTGGCGACCAGAACAGTGCTGAACATCAGTGAGGTCCTCACGTCACACGTCACATGCGGAAGATGCCGAAGCCCGAGTCGCCCAGCGGGGCGTTCGCGCACGCGGTCAGGGCCAGTCCCAGCACCTGCCGGGTCTCCATCGGGTCGATGACCCCGTCGTCCCACAGCCGGGCGGTGGCGTAGTACGCGCTGCCCTGCTCCTCGTACTGCGCGCGGACGGGGGCCTTGAAGGCCTCCTCGTCCTCGGCCGGCCACTCCTGGCCCGCGCCCTCGATCTGGTCCCGCTTGACGGTCGCCAGTACCGAGGCGGCCTGCTCACCGCCCATCACGGAGATCTTGGCGTTCGGCCACATCCACAGGAAGCGGGGCGAGTAGGCGCGCCCGCACATCGAGTAGTTGCCCGCGCCGTACGAGCCTCCGACCACCACCGTCAGCTTGGGGACCCGGGTGCAGGCCACCGCCGTCACCATCTTGGCGCCGTGCTTGGCGATGCCGCCGGCCTCGTAGTCGCGGCCGACCATGAAGCCCGAGATGTTCTGGAGGAACAGCAGGGGGATGCCGCGCTGGTCGCACAGCTCGATGAAGTGGGCGCCCTTCTGGGCGGATTCGGAGAAGAGGATGCCGTTGTTGGCGACGATCCCGACCGGGTGCCCGTGGATCCGGGCGAAGCCGGTGACCAGGGTCTGCCCGAACTCCGCCTTGAACTCCTGGAAGCGGGACCCGTCCACGATCCGCGCGATGATCTCGCGGGCGTCGTACGGGGTCCTGGAGTCGACCGGGACCGCGCCGTACAGGCCGCTCGGGTCCACCGCGGGCGCCGCCGGGGCCTCCACGGCCCAGGGCGGGGCCGCCCGCCGCGGCAGGGTCGCCACGATGTTCCGTACGATCCGCAGCGCGTGCGCGTCGTCCTGCGCCAGGTGGTCGGTCACGCCGGAGGTCCGCGAGTGCACCTCGCCGCCGCCGAGCTCCTCGGCCGTCACCACCTCACCGGTCGCGGCCTTCACCAGCGGGGGCCCGCCGAGGAAGATCGTGCCCTGGCCGCGCACGATGACGGCCTCGTCGCTCATGGCGGGCACGTACGCGCCGCCCGCCGTGCACGAGCCGAGGACGGCGGCGATCTGCGGGATGCCCGCGCCCGACATGCGCGCCTGGTTGTAGAAGATGCGGCCGAAGTGGTCGCGGTCCGGGAAGACCTCGTCCTGCATGGGCAGGAAGGCGCCGCCGGAGTCGACCAGGTAGAGGCAGGGGAGACGATTCTCCAGTGCCACCTCCTGGGCGCGCAGGTGCTTCTTGACGGTCATCGGGTAGTACGTGCCGCCCTTGACGGTGGCGTCGTTCGCGACGATCACGCACTCGCGGCCGCTGACCCGGCCGATGCCCGCGATCACCCCGGCGGCGGGCGCGGCGCCTCCGTACATTCCCTCGGCGGCCAGCGGGGCCAGTTCGAGGAAGGGGGACCCGGGGTCGAGGAGGGTGTCCACGCGCTCGCGCGGAAGGAGCTTCCCGCGCGCGGTGTGGCGGGCGCGGGCCTTCTCCCCGCCGCCGAGCCGGGCCGCGTCGAGCCGGGCCCGCAGCCCTTCGGCGAGCTCGCGGTGGGCGGCCTCGTTGGTCCGCCAGGCCTCGGACGCCGGGTCCGCGGCGCTCGTCAGCACTGGTGCCTGCTGCATC
Source organism: Streptomyces sp. NPDC058662 (assembly GCF_042716255.1). Classification (NCBI taxonomy): domain Bacteria; kingdom Bacillati; phylum Actinomycetota; class Actinomycetes; order Kitasatosporales; family Streptomycetaceae; genus Streptomyces; species Streptomyces sp. NPDC058662. Next base: position 65,039 of record NZ_JBHXRU010000017.1, read on the forward strand.
GGTCGAGCTCCCTTGCTCGGTTAATGAGCGTTAACGCATGTGTCGCCTAGGTTAACGAGCGCTAACGGCCCTGTCTAGAATGGTTTCCCATGAGCACCAGAGCGGCCGCCCCCACCCGTCGCGAGCAGATCCTCAACGAGGCCGCTCGTCTCTTCGCCGCGCGTGGGTTCCACGGCGTGGGCGTGGACGAGATAGGGGCCGCGGTGGGCATCAGCGGCCCCGGCCTCTACCGGCACTTCGCGGGCAAGGACGCCATGCTGGCCGAGCTCCTGGTCGGCATCAGCGAACGGCTGCTGACCGGCGGCCGGCGCCGGGTGGAGGAGGCGGCGGGAGACCCGGCGCTGGTCCTGTCCTCCCTCATCGACGGGCACATCGACTTCGCCCTCGACGACCGGGCGCTGATCACCCTCCACGACCGGGAGCTCGACCGCCTCCGCGAGGCCGACCGCAAGCTCGTGCGCCAGCTCCAGCGCCAGTACGTGGAGCTGTGGGTGGCGGTCGTACGGGAGCTGCATCCGGAGGTGGGCGAGGCGCAGGTGCGGGTATCCGTGCACGCGGTCTTCGGCCTCCTGAACTCCACCCCCCATCTGGCCGCACTCGGCCGGGAGGCGACCGAATCGCTGCTCCGGCGGCTCGCGCACGGCTCCTTCGGGGCCCTGTCGCGGTGACCCGCGGCGTCCGCCGACCGGGACGGACGGGACGCCTCCGGCCCGGCGACGGCAGAATGGCCGTATGCCGAAGCCGATAGAGACGCCCGTACCCAGCCGCGCCGAACTCGTCGACCACCTGGTCCGCACGCGCATCGCGGGGCAGGTCGCCACGCCGCGCGAGAACAACCTCTCCCACTACAGGAAGCTCGCCAACGGCGACCGGCACTACTGGCTGGGCCTGGAGCTGGGCGACCGCTGGACCGACGAGCAGGACGTGCTCGCGGTGATGGCGGAGCGCTGCGGCGTGGTCGACGACCCGACGCACCGCTTCGGCCAGGACACCATCGACCCCGAGCTGACCGTGTCCGGCCTGGACCGGATGGCCGCCCGACTGCGGAAGGCCGCCCTGGACCGGCAGAGCGTACTGCTGGCCACCGGCCACCCGGGCGGCCTGCTCGACGTGCACCGGGCGACGGCCGAGGCCCTGCGCGCGGCGGGCTGCGAGATCGTGGTCATCCCGAACGGGCTGACGGCCGACGAGGGCTCGGTGTGGCAGTTCGCGGACGTCGCGGTGCTGGAGCGCGGCGCGACGCTGTGGCACACGCACTCCCCGGAGCCGATGGCCGCGATCCTGGACGGCCTCGCGGCGGCGGACCGCCCCCGCCCGGACCTGGTCGTCGCCGACCACGGCTGGGCGGGCTGCGCGGCCCAGCGGGGGCTGGACGCGGTGGGCTACGCGGACTGCAACGACCCGGCGCTGTTCCTCGGCGAGGCGGAGGGCACCCTGCAGGTCGCGGTCCCGCTGGACGACCACGTCCGGGACCCGCGGTTCTACGACCCGCTCGTGGCCTATCTGCTCGCCGCCGCCGGCCTCCTGGACGCGTAGGGCGCCGGCCTCCCCGGATCCGCCCCCGGCTCCCGCCGGGAGCGGCGGATCACGCGCGGGGGACGCGGACGACACCCTCCTGGATGACGGTCACGGCGAGGCGGCCGTCCTGGGTCCAGATGCGGGCCTGGCCCAGACCGCGCCCGGCGGAGGCCGAGGGGGACTCCTGGTCGTACAGCAGCCACTCGTCCGCGCGGAACGGCCGGTGGAACCACATCGCGTGGTCCAGCGAGGCGCCCACCACGTCGCCGACCGCCCATCCGCCCCGGCCGTGCGCGAGCAGCACCGAGTCGAGCAGGGTCATGTCCGAGACGTACGTGGCCAGGCAGGTGTGCAGCAGGGCGTCGTCGCTCTCCAGCTTGCCGGCGGTTCGGAACCACACCTGCGTGCGCGGCTCCACCGGCTCGCCGACGCTGCCCCAGGGCGGCGTCGTCGCGTACCGCAGGTCCACCGCGCCGCGCGCCTCGATGAGCCGCTCCACCGTGCCCGGGTCACGGAAGATCCCCCGGTACGCGGGCAGGGACTCGGCCGCGGTGGGAAGGGTCTCCGGGTCCGGGGCCGAGGGCATGGCGCTCTGGTGGTCCAGGCCCTCCTCGTACGTCTGGAACGACGCGGAGAGGTGGAAGATCGGCTGGCCGTGCTGGACGGCCACGACCCGGCGCGTGGTGAAGGAGCGCCCGTCGCGGATCCGGTCCACCGAGTACACGATGGGGGCGCCCGGGTCGCCGGCCCGCAGGAAGTACGAGTGCAGGGAGTGCGCCGTGCGGTCGGCGGGGACGGTCCGCCCGGCCGCGGTCAGGGCCTGGGCCGCGACCTGGCCGCCGAAGACGCGCGGTACCAGCGCCGAGCGGCTGGTACCGCGGAAGATGTTCTCCTCGATCTGCTCCAGGTCGAGCAGATCGAGGAGCGTCGTCAGTGCCTCGTTCATGGGGGGAGGGGTAGGTGCCCCGACTTCCTCTACAGGCCCATGGACTTGGCGATGATGGACTTCATGACCTCGCTGGTGCCGCCGTAGATGCGGTTCACGCGGTTGTCGGCGTACAGGCGGGCGATCGGGTACTCGTTCATGTAGCCGTACCCGCCGTGCAGCTGGAGGCACTTGTCGATGACGCGGTGCGCGACCTCGGTGCAGAACAGCTTCGCGGACGCGGCCTCCGCGGCGGTCAGCTCGCCGGCGTCCAGGGCCTCCAGGGCGCGGTCGGCGACGGCCTCGGCGGCGTCCACCTCGGCCTGGCAGGCGGCCAGTTCGAACTTGGTGTTCTGGAAGTGGGCGACCGGCTTGCCGAAGACGGTGCGCTCGGTGACGTACTGCTGGGCGAACCGGATGGCGGCCTTGGCCTGCGCGTACGCGCCGAAGGCGATGCCCCAGCGCTCGGAGGGCAGGTTGGCGCCGAGGTAGTAGAAGCCCTTGTTCTCCTCGCCCATCAGGTCCTCGACCGGGACCTTGACGTCGACGAACGCCAGCTCGGCGGTGTCGGAGGTGCGCAGGCCCAGCTTGTCGAGCTTGCGGCCGATGGAGTAGCCGGCGGACTTGGTGTCCACGGCGAACAGGGAGATGCCGAAGCGGCGGTCGTCCTCGCGCGGGGCGGAGGTGCGCGCGCAGACGATCACGCGGTCGGCGTGCACGCCGCCGGTGATGAAGGTCTTGGAGCCGTTGAGGACGTAGTGGGTGCCGTCCTCGGAGAGCTTGGCGGTGGTCTTCATGCCCGCGACGTCGGAGCCGGTGCCCGGCTCGGTCATCGCCAGCGCCCACATCTCCTCGCCGGTGACGAACTTCGGCAGGTAGCGCTTCTTCTGCTCGTCGGTGGAGAGCATCTTGATGTAGGGGAGGGCGAGCAGCACGTGGACGCCGGAGCCGCCGAAGTTCACGCCCGCGCGGGAGGTCTCCTCGTACAGCACGGCCTCGAACTTGTGCGTGTCCAGACCGGCGCCGCCGAACTCCTCCGGCACGTTGATGCCGAAGACACCCAGGTCGCCGAGCTTGTAGTAGAAGTCGCGCGGCGCCTGACCGGCGGCGAACCACTCGTCGTAGACGGGGACGACCTCGGCCTCGATGAAGGCGCGGATGGTGTCCCGGAATGCCTCGTGGTCCTCGTTGAAAACGGTACGGCGCACGGCCGGCTCCCCTCTTTGCGGCTAAACCGCCGCCGCTCTCGCGGAGGTGGTCGCGCGCCGTAGTGGTTCCTCAATAAATGGCGGGCGCCTAAGCGCTTGCTCAGATTAAGTTACCGGCGAGTTGTTGCCAGTGTCCAGAGTGAGACGCAGCACGCTCCGATGCCACCCAGGGCGCGCCGATGTCACCCCGTGCCATTACCCTGACCGCGGAGAGGGGGCAGCATGCTGCTGAGGTTCCGCACCGCGAACGTACGGTCCCTGCGTGATGAGCAGGAACTGTCCTTCGTAGTACCCGACGGCGAGCCGAGCGAGGCCGCCCGCCCGCTGGAGCTCGCCGGCAGCGGATCGTTGGGGGTTCTGCCGCTCATCGGCATTTTCGGGGCCAACGCTTCCGGCAAGTCGAATGTGCTGGCCGCCATGACGGACATGCGCACAGCCGTCCTCAATTCGTACGCGCGCTGGGCTTCGTACGACACCATCCCGCGCCGTTCCTTCGCGCTGGACGCCAAGGAAGAGGGCGAGCCGAGCTTCTTCGAGGCCGACCTCGTGATCGACGGCGTGCGCTGGACGTACGGCTTCGAGCTCGGGGCGACCCGGGTCGAGGCCGAATGGCTGCACAGCTACCCCCGTGGCCATCGCCAGGTCTGGCTGGACCGTGACGCCTCGCGGACCGAGGTCTACGAATGGCCGGGCGCCCGGGTCAAGGACCGCCTCCACCTGGCACGGCGCACCCGCCCGAACGCCCTGCTGCTGTCCACCGCCGGCACGGACAACCACCCGCAGCTCTCACCGCTCTTCCACTGGTTCCGCCGCAATCTGTGGCTGATCAATCCGGAGGACGAGCGGGCGGAGCGGGCGGGATTCACCACCCGGGAGCTCTCCGGTGGCCGCGCCCGCCGGATCAAGGAACTCTTGCGGGTCGCGGACCTGGGTATCACCGGCGCGGAAGTCGTCCCCGAGGGCAAGGACGGGGTCGCGGTGAAGCTCACCCACCGCTCGGCCGCCGGTGAGGTCGCCTTCGACTGGGACCAGGAGTCCCTCGGCACCCGCTCGTGGTACGCCCTGCTCGGCCCCCTGCTGCTGGCGCTCGACGAGGGCGCCGTACTGCTGGTCGACGAGCTGGACGCCAGCCTGCACCCGCGCTTCGCCGCCGAGGTCGTCCGGCTCTTCCACGACCCGGACGCCAACCCGAAGCGCGCACAGCTCGTCTTCACCTCTCACGACCCCTCGGTGCTCACCACCCCGAGCGGCGGGCGCCTGCTGGAGCCGGGCCAGGTGTGGCTGACGGAGAAGGACAAGGACGGGGCCACCGATCTGTACCCCCTGAGCGCCGCCTCTCCGGGGGAGGGCGAGGACCTGATGAAGTCCTACCTGGCCGGGGCCTTCGGCGCGGTCCCCGACCTCATGGAGGGCCAGATCGCCCGGCGACTGGCCGCCACAGGACAAGAACGTGAACGGGATCGTGGGCACGGGGCGGAGCTGAGCTGATGGCGCGTACGAGGGGGAAGGACTCGCTGGGGGCGGCGAAGCAGGATCGCGGGCGGCGTCGCCGGGTCGTGCACGTCTTCACCGAGGGCAAGGTCACCGAGCCCGACTACATCCGGATCGTCCGCGACAAGGGTGCCTACGCCGACCCGTCCCTGGCGGTCGAGGTACGGATCGCGAACTCCAGCGCACCAGGATCCCAGCGCAAGCCGATCAAACTGGTCGAGGCGGCGGTGCGGCTCATGCGTGACGAAGCCCGCGACGCTAAGCGCAGCGGCCTGAAGAAAGAGTTCTGGCCCCAGGTCTGGTGCCTGTTCGACCGCGACGAGCACGAGTCCATCGAGGTGGCGCTGAAGCAGGCCCGGGACGGGGATGTCCGGGTCGCCTTCTCGCACCCCTGCTTCGAGGTGTGGCGGCTGCTCCACCACAAGCCGGTGACCGGCACCTTCGGCGGGGTCTGCGGCCAGGTGACGGACCGGCTGCCGTTCGCCAAGGACGCGGCGAACATCAAGAACGTACTGCCGGAGCAGATCGCACGGGGCAGCTTCGCGGAGGCCAAGAAGCGCGCCCTGAAGATGAACGCCGCGCACGGCGATCATGTGCCGCTGGTCAAGCGCGATCCGTACACCGACGTCTTCGCCTTCGTCGAGGACGGGCTCGGCATAACCTCGTACTGACGGGACCGGCCCCGGTTCGGGGAACGGTTTTCGCCTGACCCCGCCGCCGCCGTAGGGTTCCTACGTCACACACCGGGGTCGTAGGGAGTCGTATTCGTGGCCAAGCTCACGCTCGCGCAGTTGGAGCGGCATCTGTTCGCCGCCGCGGACATCCTCCGCGGCACGATGGACGCCTCCGAGTACAAGGACTACATCTTCGGCCTGCTCTTCCTGAAGCGGGCGAACGACGAGTTCGAGGCCGCCCGGGACCACATCAGGGAGTACGCGGCCAAGGAGCTGGGCCTCGACGGTGAGGTGCTGGAGAGCTTCCTGGAGCAGGAGTCCGCCTACGGCGACCGCGATGTGTTGTTCGTGCCGAGGAACGCCCGTTGGAAGTGGATCTCCTCGGCCACCCACAACATCAACGAGGACCGCCTGCGCCCGGCCCTCCAGGCTCTGGAGGGCCAGAACGACAAGCTGAAGGGCCTCTTCGACCACCTCGACTTCAACCGCATCGGCGGCTCGGGCACGACGGCCGGCGCGGCCAAGCTCGCCGATCAGCGGCTGAAGCTGCTGATCGCGCACTTCGGGCGCGTCAGGCTGCGGACCGACGACTTCGAGTTCCCGGACCTGATCGGTGCCGCGTACGAGTACCTGATCAAGGAGTTCGCGGACTCGGCGGGCCGCAAGGGCGGTGAGTTCTACACCCCGCGCGCGGTGGTCCGCATGATGGTCGAGCTGCTCGGCCCCAAGCAGGGCATGCGCATCTACGACCCCTGCGTCGGCTCGGGCGGCATGCTCATCCACGCGAAGGAGTACGTGGAGGAGCACGGCGGCGACACCTCGGACATGTACTTCGCGGGCCAGGACGCCAACAGCGGCTCCTGGATCATGTCCACGATGAACATGGTCCTGCACGGCGTCCGCCGCTTCGACCTGCGCACCGGCGACACCCTCGCCGAGCCGGCGCACGTACCGAAGACGGACGCGGACCGCTTTGACGGCGTGCTGAGCAACCCGCCGTTCTCCATGGACTACGCCCTCGCAGATCTCCAGTACGGCGCGCAGCGCACGACGTACGGCGTGACCAGCGAGCGCGGCAAGGCCGATCTGATGTTCCTCCAGCACATGCTCTGGGAGACCAAGCGGGAGGGGCGCGGCGGCATGGTCATCACGGTCATGCCGCACGGCGTGCTGTTCCGCGGGGGCGGCGAGCAGGAGATCCGCACGAAGCTGTTGGACGAGGACGCGATCGAGGCGGTCATCGGGCTGGCTCCGAACCTCTTCTACGGAACCGGCATCCCGGCGTGCATCCTGCTGCTGCGCCCGCCGGGTAAGAAGGACCCGGCGCGGGCGGGCAAGGTGCTGTTCATCAACGCGGACCGCGAGTACCGCAAGGAGTCGGCACAGAACGTCCTGCTGCCCGAGCATGCGGAGAAGATCACTTCCACCTTCCACGCGTACGCCGAGGTTCCGGGCTTCTCGCGGGCCGTGAGCCGGGAGGAGCTGCGGGAGAACGACGACAACCTCAACATCCGACGCTACGTGGACAACACGCCGCCGCCCGAGCCGCAGGACGTACGTGCGCACCTCGTGGGCGGGGTGCCGCGCGCGGAGATCGAGGCGAAGAAGGAACTCCTCGACGCGTACGGGGTGAAGCTGACCGACCTGTTCGCCGAGCGCGACCCGGTGGATCCGGAGTACGTGGACTTCCTGCCGGAGGGGCAGCGCCCGGACGCGGCCCGGCTGGCGGAACTGGCGCGCCCGCGCGAGGATGCGCTGCGGATCGCCTTCGGCAAGTGGTGGGAGGAGGAGGCCCGCCACCTGGAGGCGGTGGCGGCGACCCCGGAGCGCCTGGCCGACCTGACGCCCTCGGAACGCAAGGTCGCGCTGATGGCGGTGCGCGGCTCGCTGATGGAGTCGTTCGTCGAGCGGCTGGGTGCGGTCGGTCTGCTGGACCAGTACGCGCTCGCGGGCGCGGTGGCCGGCTGGTGGTACGAGGCCAAGTACGACCTGCTCGCCCTGTCGGAGAACGGGTTCGCGGGCGTCCTGGACGGCTGGGTGGAGAACGTCGACACACTGCTCGCTCCGGAACAGGACCCGAAGACCCGGAAGCTGCGCAAGCGCACGGCCGCTGAGCGGCGCCAGGCGTACGCCCACAAGGTGGTCGCCGCGATCGCCCCGGACTTCCTGGAGAAGCTGGCGGAGGCGGACGCCCGGAAGGCGGAGCTGGATTCGCGCTGGAAGGAACTCAACGCCGGGCCGGAGACGTCGGAGGACGGCGAAGGCGTGGACGAGGCGGACGGCGACGCCCTCACGCATGAGGAAGTCGCTCTGAGCGTGGAGCAGTTGGCGGAGCTGGCCCAGGTGAAGAGGGACCGCACGAAGGCGGCTGCCCTGATCAAGCGCCTTGAGGCGGACTTCTGGTTCCCCTGGCCGAGCGACCCGCCCAAGCTGGGCGAGGACCCGCCGGGCCTCTTCGCGGCGCGGCAGGCGCTGGACGGGGAGGCGGAGCACCGGGTGGTGCTGGAGCTGCTACGGGACGACCTGGCTGGTAAGTGCAATGACCACGTTGATGCTCGGCGGCTGGACTTCGTGGAGGGGTGTGTGGCGTGGCAATCCAAGTACGCCCTGTCGCTGCGGGATATCAGAGTTAGGCGAGAGCAGGCGGCGGCAACGCTGGACCGCTTCCTGGAGGAGCTTGGCTATGCGTGAGTCTTCCATCGGTATCCCTCATGGCGGCAACTGGCCGGAAATTTCACTCGCTGACGTAACTAAGCTACTGCGGCGTGGTATTTCTCCAACGTACGTGGATAGCAGTACTGTTCACGCGATTGGGCAGCGGTGTGTCCAAAGAGGGGGGTTCAAGGCTGAAGCGGCGAGGCCGCACGATTCTTCTCTATTGGGGAAGTCGCTCGTCGCCGAATCGGGAGACGTGCTGCTCAACTCGACCGGTATGGGGACAATTGGGCGAAGCTGCATCTTCGATGCCGAAGGTATCTTTGTTGTTGATTCACATGTGACTATTCTTCGCGCTCGACCCGAGCTGGTAGAACCGCGGTGGATTGATCTCCTGCTGCGCTCTCCCTGGGGGCAAGCCCATCTTGAATCGCACTGTTTTGCAGGTTCCACCAATCAGGTAGAGCTTTCTCGAATGGAGCTGGCGCGAACCGCGATTCCGGTGCCGTCGCTGGATGAACAAAGGCGAATCATCTCGTCGCTAGATTCAGTGTCTGAACTGGAACGCTCCGTTGAGATTTCGATCGCGAAGCTGCGTAGCGTCAGGGCGGGCATGGTGCTGTCGGTGCTCAGGCAGGTGAGCGGCGCGCCGCAATGTCAGGAGGATGGCGGATTGCTCGGAAGTCGCCTTCTCCGGATCGAAGCCGGGCGTAGCCCAGATCTAGCTGAGGTGCAAGCGGTAGCAGGGGAGTGGGGCGTTCTCAAAGTCAGTGCTGTGCACACCTCAGGGTTCCGACCGCAAGAGAATAAGGCGATCCCTTTGGATATGGTTGATCCTCGGTACGAAGTTCACGCGGGGGACCTGCTCATCTCCAGGGCTAATACCCCGGAGCTTGTAGGGTCATCCTGCGTCGCCACTGAATCGAAGGCCCGATTGCTTCTGTCGGACAAGACCTTGCGTCTCGTCGTAAACCCCAGGCTTGCGGATGCGCGGTACGTAAATATCTGCCTGTCGACGCCTGGCGTTCGCGCTCAGATCGGAAATAATTCTTCCGGGAGTAGTCTATCGATGCAGAATATTAGCCAGGAGGCTATTGAGAAGCTCACGTTGCCGTGGCCGGCGTTGACTGAACAGAAAAAGATTGCTGACGAGATCGAATCATGTGACGACCTAATTGCCGAGGAGCTGGAAGGCCTAGTCAAATTGCAGAAAATTTGGCAGGGGCTTCAGGAGTATCTCCTTACCCGAGGGTCTCGTATGCTCTGATTTCTTGCAAGGTTGAGGAGGGAAGGGTGAGCGCCATTCGAAGTGCCTTGCCGGCTCATGGGTCCAGGGTGGAATGCCCGCCCTGGTGCCGGGGTGAGTATTGAATGAAGTTGGCAGGTGGGCTTGCACTCGCGCGGCGAAAGCTCTTGCTATTCGCGTCGGCTGATTTTAGTGACTGGTAGACTCTGGACTGATATTTCTGCGAGTTGTGCAGATCATGGCCACGAGGGTGATGGCGCCATTGCGGGCTGGCGTTGGCTGCAGGGGAATGTGGGCGGATTAAGCGGAAAATTTCCCGACCTTGGTGGCCGTGATGAACATTGACCATGTGGCCGCAGTGAAGACGACTGCTGGGCCGTGCGGGGTTTTGGAATCGCGGACCGGGACGCCCGACGGGTAGCCGTCCAGTACCTCGACACAGCTGCCACCCTCATTGCCGCTGTAGGTCGACTTGCGCCAACCAGTCAGTGAGGAGGCGTCAGGGATGGTGTGCTCAGTCACGGTGTCCGTAGTCCTTTGCAGTCGCCCTCATGAGGGCCAGTGACTCCTTCAGCGGCATTGCGTCGCCTAGCGCAAGATCGTAGGCGCCTTGGAGTCGCTCGACCATGGCCGGGGAGTCGTGCACCTTGCCCACCTGGATGCCTTCGGAGTAGGCAACGGGAGGCTGGTCCTCGAACCGCAACAGGGTGAGCATGCCCTGCATGAGCGGATGAACTCCGAGGCCGAAAGGTAGTAGGTAGGCGCGCACGCGCCCCGCCTCCACCAGGCGGACGACGTGCATGATCTGCTCTGCCATAACGGGGGCACCGCCCACTCTGCGACGTAGCACCGCCTCGTCCAGCAGCGCCCAAACTACTGGCTGTACCGGATCGTCGAGCACCTTCGCCCGCCCAAGCCGTGTGACAACGAGCCTGTCACACTCCGCTTCACCCACCGGAGGGAATGACGTGCGCAGAACCGCACGCGCGTACCTTTCCGTCTGCAGGATGCCAGGGATGAACGACAGCGCGAACTCCCGGATCATGGTCGCCTGCTGTTCGAGCTGCAGGGCGGCCTCGAAGTAATCGGCGACGGCGGCGTCCTCACTCGGCAGGAAGCTGCTCAGCACATTCCCCGTGTTCAGAGCCCTGTCCAGCCGCCGGGCGTCCTCCTTGGACGGGATGCGGCGGCCCGCCTCGATTGTGAGATGTGCGAACGGGTCATGACCGCCGCGTTGGCCAGTTCCTGTTGGGTCAGGCCGGCCGCCACGCGTTGTTCCTTCAGCCAGTCCCCATAGATGTTGCTCATGGTCAACTCCCGTGTGACAAAGCATTCGTCACGCTCTACCCCCTGGCGCGCCTAGCCCGCGCCATCTCACTCTGTGAGTGGATCGCTACACAGCGATGTCCGTGCGTCGGCTGATGCCGTAGCGACGGGCCCGGCCGGATTCCGCCGGACATGGAGGACCCCCCGCGACCGCGTGAACGGCCCGGGGGTGTGGCCATCAGCCTCAACGGAGTTGACGACGTGTCGCACTGTATCGCCCGCATCCTTGAGCCGCTGCTGCGGTTCCTGTGGCCCGCCCCGGGCATCCCCGCCCCGCCGCCCGCAGCCGCCGGCCCGCGCGTCCGCCCGTACCACCCGTTCAGCCAGACGCGCGAACAGCGCACGGAGGTCCGGCGCCAGCGGGCCCGTCGGCGCGCGCTGTGGCTGGCCGTGCACGGCATCGACATCGGGCCACGTCTCATTCACGGCAGGGTGGTGACCGCGTGATCAGCGAGACGGTGGGCGAGGCACGGCTGTTGCCGTGGACCGGCACGGACGACAAGCCCTGTTCCCTCATCAGTGACGGCACGGGATACCTATCCCGGGTCGCCGACAACATCGAGAGCGTCCAGCTCGGCATGGCCGCCGAACTGCTCGACCACGCCGCCGACATGCTCGCGGACAGCAAGGTCACCACCCCTCAGCTCCGCTACCTCGCGGCCCGTATGGCCGAGTCGCTGCGCGATGTCCACCGGGTCGCGCTGAGTCGGGGCGCCCGCATCCCCGTACCCGTCGCACCCCTCCCTGACGGCGCTGGTGAGAGGGGCGAGCCCTCGCCGGGGGCCTGAACCACCCCGCCCGACCCGGTGACGTACCCCACTTGTCCGGTACGTCACCGGGCTTCGCCCTGCCCCGCGCGGCCGGAACCCTCCCCTCCAACCCCCTCAGGACGCAGAATGGATCACCTGAGCAGGCACAGCGGTGCGGCGGGGCGGAAGGTGCGGGGGCATGGCGGCGCAGCAGGTCGAGCGGGACGAGGTGGAGCGGCCGATCGTCGCGCAGCTTGAGGCGATGGGCTGGACGCACGTCCAGGGCAAGGAGATCGGCACGCTCGATGCCGATACACCGCTGCTCGTCGACCGGCTGGGCGAAGCCCTGGGCCGTATCAACCGCCGGGCCTCCGACGGCGAGCCCTGGATGGATGCGAGCGATGTCCGGCGCAGCATCGCGGAGCTGGCGGCCGTCCCCCTCGGGAAGGGCGTCGCGCACGCCAACTTCGCCGCCACCGACTTGCTGCTCAGCGGTCACGTCCTGAACGGCCCGTCCGCCGCGCACGGCGGGGCCTCCGCCACCGTCCAGTACATCGAGTGGCACGAGGAGCGCGGCGGGCTCAACCGGTTCACCGTCGTCGACCAGCTCCGCGTCCGCAGCCGCTCCGGGGAGGTGTCGATACTCGACATCGTGCTCTTCGTGAACGGCATCCCGCTCGTCGCCGTCGAGTGCAAGAGCCCCGATGCCGCCGACCCGATCCACAGCGCCGTACTCGACCTGCGGCACTACGCGGGCGACCCCGTCGACGACGAACGCGACGGCACCGACCTCCCCGTGCCCGCCGGTGTCCCGGAGCTCTTCCGCACCGTGCAGTTGCTGGTCGCCGCGACCGGCGAGACCGCGTATCTCGGGACGGTCACCTCCACGCCCGACCACTTCCACCCCTGGCGCAGCATCAAGCCGGAGAAGGAAGCGACGCTCAGATCCGAGCTGCCGGACGAGGTCGGCAGACTCAACGAGCGGCACAAGCTCGTCGGCGTCGTCCTGCGGCCCGCCGCTCTCCTGACTTTCGTACGCCACTACGTCATCCCGCTCCCCGTCGAGACGGAGGCCGGCGGGACGCGCACGGTCAAGGCCGCCGCCCGGCACCAGCAGTACCGGGCGGGGGAGAAGGCCGTACGCAAGCTGCTCACCGGCCGGACCCGTGGCGCACTCGCGGCCGTCGACGAGCGCGGCGGGGTCATCTGGCACACCCAGGGCTCCGGCAAGAGCCTGACCATGACCTTCCTCGTCCGCCGGATCCATCTGCACCACCGGCTCAGCGAGTTCACCGTCGTCGTGGTCACCGACCGCACGCAGTTGCAGGACCAGCTCTCCCGGACCCTGAAGCTGAGCGAGTCCGACGTCGAGACGGCCGAGACCCGCACCCAGATGGAAGGACTGCTGCGCGACGGCGGTCGGCGGGTCGTCTTCGCGATGATCCAGAAGTACGGGACCGGGGGCGCGTTCGCCGCCGACGGAGGCGACGGGGACGGGGACGACCGGAACCTGGCGGGCGAGTACGAGGCCGCCGAACGGGAGCGGAAGGAGCACCGGGCCGCCGCGTATCCGGCCGAGCCGGATTTCCCGGAGTGCAACACCTCCTCCGACATCCTCGTCCTGGTCGACGAAGCCCACCGCTCGCACACCAGCGTGCTGCACGCCGCCCTGCGCAAGGCCATCCCCAACGCCGCGAAGATCGGTTTCACGGGTACGCCGATCATGACCGGCCGGACCGAGGACACCCGCCGCATCTTCGGCGGGTTCCTCGACACGTACCGGATGGGGGAGGCCGAGCACGACGGCGTGGTCGTACGCATCCGCTACGAAGGGCGCACCGGTGAGGGCAAGGTCTTCGACAAGGAGGGCCTTGACCGCAACTTCGCGGACCTGATCCAGGGCCGTACCGACGAGGAGCGCAAGGCGCTCCTGCGGCGCTGGCCCACCGAGCGCGATGTGGCTGAGTCCCTGCCGATGATCAGGGCCAAGGCCGAGGACATGCTGGAGCACTGGGTTACCTGGGTGCTGCCGGGCGGCGGTTTCAAGGCCCAGGTCGCGGCCGTCAGCCGGAAGGCGGCCGTCGCCTACCACCGCGCGCTGCGCGAGGCCCGCGACGCGCTCATGATCGAACTGGCCGCGTTCGACCCGGAGTCGGTGACCGGGACCCCGCTGGAGGAGCTGCCCCGGCGGGAGCGCTACCTCTACCAGGCCCATCAGTACCGTTCCCTGCTGCGTCGGATCGACTTCGTGCCGGTGATCTCCCCGGGCGAGGAACGCAAGCGCCGCGAATGGCTGCACTGGACGGACAAGGTGCGGCAGAAGGCGTACATCGCGCGCTTCCACCAGGCGTTCCCGCATCTGCCGGCCGAGCCGGACTGGGTCACCACCACGCCCTTCCACCCGGCGGCGCAGGACGTGGCGGCGGCAGGCGCCGCCGGTGACCACCCCTGGTCCCAGGAGGCCACCGGGCCGCGGCAGGGGCAGCCGGCACCTGTGCCCGATCCGGTGCACCCGGACAGCCCCGTGGCCTTCCTCATCGTCAAGTCCATGCTGCTCACCGGTTTCGACGCCCCGCGCGAACAGGCGCTCTACCTGGACCGGCCGATCCGCGACGCCGAGCTGCTTCAGGCTGTCGCCCGTGTCAACCGGCCGATGCGGGGCAAGGAGATCGGCTACGTCGTCGACTACTACGGCGTCTTCGAGCACCTGACGGGAGCGCTGGCCGAGTACCAGCAAGCCGATGTCGACGACACCATGCTGAGCCTGTCGAAGGAGATCGGAGGGCTCGCGCCGGCCGCCGAGAAGGTACGCGCCTACCTGCGTGCGCACGGGATCACGGATGCGGACCTCGCCGATCCCGCCACCCTGGGATCCGCCGCGCAGGTCTTCGAACCCGAGTCGGTGCGGTTCGGGTACGACGAGGTGCTGCACGAGTTCCTCCGCGTCCTGGAACGCGTACTGCCGCACGAGGACGGCCTGGCCCATGTGGCCGACGCCCGCCGCTGGGGGATGCTCCAGAAGCGCGTCCGCAGGCTCTACCGCGACGCGCCGGGTGGGACGTTCACGCTGCGCCGCTACGGCCGCAAGGTCCGCGCGATGATCGCCGACCATCTGGAGGGCCCGGAGATCGAGCAGGTCATCGCGCCCGTCTCGCTCGCCTCACCCGTCTTCGACGACGCAGTGCGCGCCATGCCGCCGCGCGAGGCCGCAGCGGAGATGGGGCACGCGCTCCGCTTCCACCTGGAGGAGCGGATCAAGCGGGAGGACCCGGAGAAGTACACCCGGCTCTCCGAGCGGCTGGAGGAGATCCTGCGGGACCTGCCCGGACGCTTCGAGGACCAAATCAAGGAGTTCGGCCCGCTGTTCGAGCAAGCCCGGCAGGAAGACGAGGAGGACCCGGCGCTCGCGGGGCTCAGCCCGGTGGAGCAGAAGGTGTTCCGGCTACTGGACCAACTGCTGGAGGCCAACCCGGGAGTCGTCCGACAGGTAGTGGACACCCGGCCTCTGGTCGGTGCGGTGTGCGACACGGCGGCGCGGACCATGGGCAAGGTGTCCTACCAGGGACAGCACCAGGACCTCAGCGCCCTGGCGAAGGTCATTCACGCCCAGCTGCTCCAGGGTGGTCTGCGGCCGGCCGTCACGGACTGGGCTCCACTGAACGGCATCGCACAAGGACTCGCGGCGTACGCGGCCGACAACAAGCGACAGTTTCTGGCCAGGTACCGGGGAGAATAGGCTGAGTGACCGTGACCGCTCCCGCCGATGACCGCATTCCTCCGGCCCTTGCCGAGGGGAACCTGCTCACGGTCGACGGGCTGGCGCTCCGCGTGCGGGTGAGCGGGCGCCGCAAGCGGTTCGCGCTGACCGTGGAGTCGGATGCCGGACTGACCCTGCACGCTCCCCAGGGACGTCCGGTGGCCGACGCGGAGGACTTCGTCCGCGCCCACCGGTCCTGGGTGGTGACCAAGGTCGCGGTGCGCGAGCGCACCCGTCCGCTGAATCCGGCCAAGCGTTTGGCGGACGGCGAGGTCTTCCGCTACCTGGGGCGGACATATCGGCTGGCGATCGTCGAGGACGAGCCCGAGTCCGGCAGGGTCCGGCTGATCGCCGGACGCCTGGTCATCAGCCGGGAACAGGCCGGGGACCCGGACAGGGGGCGGGCCGCGCTGGTCGACTGGTACTGCCGGGCCGGGCGCAATTGGACAGCGGGGCGGCTCCAGCCGTGGGCTGCGCGGATGGCGGTCGCCGAGCCCCAACTGGATGTCTGCGACCTCGGCAGCCGCTGGGGGCGGTACCGCCCCGGCCAGAGCGAACACGGGCCCGGCCGGATGAGCCTCGGATGGCCGCTCTTCCAGCTCCCCATGCATCTCGTGGACTACGTGGTCGCTCACGAGCTCGCCCATGTTCGGGTGCCCGGGCATCAAGCGGACTTCTGGCGGCTACTGGGGCAGGCCCTGCCAGAGTACGAAGAGCGCAGGGCTGAGCTCGACGAACTCGGGCGGCGCATGTGGATGGGCGAGATCGTTTAGCCCACTCGACTACTCCGAAACCGTGCGCAGCGCGAACCACAGTTCCATGCGGGTGTCCGGGTCGTCGAGGTCGGCGGCCAGCAGTTCGGCGCAGCGGGCGATGCGCTGGCGGACGGTGTTGCGGTGCACCCCGAGGGCGGCGGCCGTACGGTCCCACCCGCCGTGGTGCGCCAGCCAGGCCCGCAGCGTCTCCCGCAGCGCCGGGCCCAGCGGCGCGAGCAGCGCCTCGGCGTGGGCCAGCGCCTCGGCGGGGTCCAGCAGGGCCGCCAGGCCGCCGGGGGAGTGCCGGACCAGCGGGGTGCGGGCGGCAAGGGCCCGGTCGAGCGCCCGGGCGGCCTGGAGCCCGGCGGCGGCCAGGCCGTCCGGCGCCGCCGGGCCGCTCACCCCCAGCCGCCACCCGGGGCGGGGGGCGGGGTCCCGGTCGGTGAGCAGGCGTACGGGGTCCGCGCGCGGGTCCACCAGTACGGTGCCCAGCGCCGCCGCCAGGGCGCGCGGGTCGCCGGCGCCGCGGGCGTGGACGACGTACCAGGGCCCGGCGGCCAGGGCCCCGGCCGGGTCCCCGTCGAGGAGGAGCCCGGTGAGCGCGGCGGCCGTGTCCCCGGCGGGTGGCCGGGACGCCGTGAGCAGGGTCAGCAGCACGGCCGCCACGGAGGCGATGGTGTGGTCCCCGGCCGCCCGGCCGTAGGTGGCCACCCCGAGGGCCCGCACCCCGCCGGCCCCGGGCGCGGCGCCGGCCGGATCCGGGGCGTCCGCCACCTGCGCGGAGCCGGCTGCGGGCCCGGTCGCGGCACCTGCCGCGGGTGCGGGTCGGGTCGCGGTACCTGCCGGGCGGGCGGGTTCGGTCGTGGCGCCGGCCGTCGCGGCGGTCGCCTCCGGAGCGGGGCCTGCCGGGCGGGCCGGGCCGGTCGTGGTGCCTGCCGGGCGGGCGGGACCGGTCGCGGAGCCTGCCGCGGGTGCGGGTGGGGTCGGGGCACCTGCCGGGCGGGCGGGCTCGACTGCGGCGCGGGCCGTCGCGGCGGTCGCCTCCGGAGCGGGGCCGGTTCTCCGGGGACACGGCGCCGGCGAGCCG